>CACZQG010000415.1 GCA_902783235.1 uncultured Ruminococcus sp. | reverse complement strand
GGAGGCAGATAAGCTTCTTGACAGATTTATGAAAGGACAGGTGAAGTAATATGGCACTTGGAGGAGGAACATTTATTGCTCAGAATAAAAAGCTTCCCGGAACATATATCAACTTTGTATCGGCTCAGTCAGCATCCTCAGCACTCTCCGAAAGAGGTGCGGCTGCTGTAGGTGTGGTTACAGGCTGGGGTGTTTCGGGAAGTATTTTTGAGGTGACAAGCGAGGAGTTTCAGAAATACTCCATGAAGCTTTTCGGCTCGGATATAACATCCGATGAGCTTAAAGGTCTGCGTGACCTTTTTATGAACGCAAGAACAGTGTACTGCTATCGTCTGGACGGAGGCGGCGTAAAGGCTTCATGCACATACGCTTCGGCTAAGTTCCCGGGTACAAAGGGAAACAATCTTAAAATCGTTATCACTGCCAATGTGGACGACAGCGAAAAGTTTGATGTGACCACGGTGTACGGCACCGAAACAGTAGACACTCAGACAGGTGTTGCATCAGCTGCCGAGCTTAGATCAAATGACTGGGTGGATTTTATTTCCACAGCTACACTGGCGGCTACCGCAGGTACGCCCCTTACAGGCGGTACGGACGGCACGGTAAACGGCGCAGCACATCAGGCCTTTCTTGACAAGCTGGAAGCCTTCAGCTTCAACGCTCTGGGATGCAACAGTACAGAATCCACTATAAAGGCGTTGTATGTGAACTATTGCAGGAGGCTGCGTGATGAGCTGGGCAGGAAGTTCCAGGTGGTAGTACAGGGCTATGCAGCTGACTACGAGGGCGCAGTAAATGTCAAGAACTCTGTTACCGATACCGGGGCAGCCGGAAATGAGCTTATCTGGTGGGTAACAGGTGTTGTGGCAGGTACGGCGGTAAATGCTTCCTGTACAAATATGGCCTACAACGGCGAATATACCATAAACACAGACTATACTCAGTCGCAGCTTGAAAATGCTATAGATCAGGGTGAATTTACATTCCACAAGGCGGGAGACAGCGTAAATGTGCTGACAGATATAAACTCCCTTGTGACCACCACCGATACAAAGGGCAGTATTTTCAAGAAAAATCAGACTATCAGAGTGATAGATCAGATAGCCAATGATACTGCTGTTATATTCAATGAGGGCTATATTGGTAAGGTGCCAAATGATACCCCGGGCAGAGAAGCACTCAGATCGGAAATAATCGCTTTGCACGAAAACCTTTCCGATCTTCGTGCTATAGAGGATTTCAGGGAAAGCGATATTGCCATATCACAGGGTGCTGATGCATCCTCTGTTGTGGTGACAGATGCTGTGACAGTTGTAAATGCTATGGAAAAGCTTTACATGACTGTGACAGTGGCGTAATAAAGGAGGTATGAACTATGGCAGTAGGAACATTAAGAGCTAAGGACACCATTTCAGGTGCCCTCGGAAGCTGCTACATCAGTATGAATATGGACAGAAACGGAGAATATTCGGCAAGCAAATGCCGATATAAGTTTGGGCAGGTATCTAAGCTGGAGGCTGACATCGAGCTTTCAAAGGTACAGTTTACACCACTGGGACAGACGGAGGAGGTAAATAAGATCACCGGCTCAAAGGGTAAGGGCTCGGCAACGTTCGCCTTTGATACCTCCATGTTCCTGAAAATGTACAGGTATTTCAGAGAAACCGGACAGGAAATGTTCTTTGATATTCAGGTAAATAATAATGATAAGTCCTCGGCAGCCGGAGAACAGACTGTTACACTTAAAAACTGTCTGCTGGATACTATACCTATTGCAAGACTTGATACAAAGTCTGCTGTGCTGGAGGCAAACATTTCCTTTACATACGAATATGCGGCAGAAGGTTCAAAGACCTTCAATCAGGTACAGGATGGCTGGTTCTGAGAAATATCCGTATGGCATTTGGCAGGTGCTGTACCCGATAAAATGCCAGCATTGTTTTCTTATCTGCAATGGTGTGAAGTGATGCTTTTGCAATGATCATACGTGAACATCGGTGTGCTGCGGTACGCCGATGTTCTGTGTATTGATGTCCCAATTAAATCTTGAATTTTCTGCTTGTCTAAATACTGAACTTCTGCGTCGGAAAGGCTTGAAATATGCCAGCATTTCACCAAATTTATAATT
>CACZQG010000414.1 GCA_902783235.1 uncultured Ruminococcus sp. | reverse complement strand
CATATGTCAAAGAGATTTTGTGCAAGATAAAGGAAAATCTGCAAGCATACCCCAAGGGCACTTGTGTTTCGATCCAAATCGTAGATTCGGTGAAACACTGGCGGATGACGTGTAAAGCTTCCAAGCGGTCTTTGTGCGGTATTGCCTAAAGCTTTATTGTATCCCCACGAAGAATAAGGGCAGTACCGTTGTGTGGTACTGCCTTTTATACTATTAATATTCAAGATTTGCCATGCCAAATAACACTCATCATGGTAACATCATCAAATGGATCGCTATCCCCGGTAAACTCATCTACCTTTTTCTTCATTTCTGTAAGAAGCTCTTCCGGCGTACAATCTTTTTTACTATTTAGTATTTCAATCATTTTATCGGTGCCGAATCGTGAACCATCGGGAGCCTTGGCTTCGGGAACACCGTCAGTATATAAGAATAGTCTGTCTCCCGGAAGCAGTTGTATCTCCTCGTCTTCGTATTCCAGATCCTCCATTGCGGCGAGAGGCGGCATATTATCATTTTCCAGCAGCTCATAGTTTCCGTACTTGTGCATCAGTGCAGGGTATTCATGACCGGCATTTGAGCATATAAGCTTTCCGGATGACAGCGTAAGTATACCAAACCAGGCTGTAACAAACAGACCCGAGGGATTATCTTCGCAGAGCTTATTATTTATATCCCAAAGAGCCTGTGCAGGTGTTCCTGGAGCAGTAGTACGAATCTTGATAAGTGTTTTAGCAATTATCATAAACATGGCAGCCGGTATACCTTTTCCTGATACATCAGCCATAACAAGAGCCATATGATCGTCATCGATCATAAAGAAATCATAAAAGTCACCGCCCATTTCTTTTGCAGGTGTCATTGTGGCAAATATATCTATGTCCCTGCGTTCAGGAAAGTTCTTGGGCAGCATATCAGTCTGCATTTTAGATGCAATATTCAGCTCAGCACCTACACGTTCTTTTTCGGCTGTAATCAATGTGATATTATCAATATAATCATTTATGTCGCTCTCCATTTTTTTCATTGCATTTGAAAGATCGCCTATCTCATCAGAATTATGGATGTATATTGAAGAGAACTTAATGCTGTTTTCATCGTTACTTATATAATCTCCGGCTGCTACAGATAGTTGCTTTACAGGTCTAACTATAGTTTTACTAATAATAACCAATGTTATAATAACCGATATAAGAGTAATAGCAATAAGTGTTAGGGCGAGCATCATAAAGAAACTTGATTCATTTGCTTTAATTTCATTCATATCAAGATCAATTGATGCAAGACCGGCTATCTCTCCATCTGTTGTATATATTGGAACAACGGCAGTAACAAGCCAACCATACATTTCAGTGTTTGTAAGATATGGATCTTTACCTTCTCTATTCATTACATCAACATCATCCCAGTCAAAACTATCAACATGATCGAAGACGCCTGGAAGACACGGATCTTCAGTTGCTGCATCAACTAAGTATAATGAATATTCCATTTTCTCGTTTTCATCATATATCATTGTATAAACTGAAGAGACAGTTGGTATATCTAAATTTTGTACTTTACTTAATTGCTCATGTACCTTTTTATATTCAGGCATATCTACTACAGGTGCGAACAGTTCAATCTGTTTATTGAAATCATCGCTTCCCCATTCATCGCTGATTACAACCTTGTCTGGAGGAATAGATGCGAAAATATCATGTACCCTATCTTTTACTGTTTTCAATGCATCCCCGTCAACCGTTAAGGAGACAACACGAGTAAGATCAAGTGCTTCTTGCTTGAATAGATCTTCATTGGTAGCAGAAAATCTGTGATTGCTCATGATAATTGATACAATACATAAAGTAAGTGCCATTATCGTTACTATAATGGACATTTTTAGCTTTAGAGGAAACCTCCTTTTTTTCTTTCATTTATGTATCTCCTATATTCATTCAGAAAAGTTTCGCCTGTTTTTAATAAAGAATTGCTTGAATTTTTATTCAATAAGGGGCGTTGCCCTGTCATTCAACGAACGACTTAGGGCATTTGCCCCTTAGGGTTTCAGTGGGGGATTGAATTCCCCCACTGAAACCCTAAGATGACTGCCGCCATTGATGCGGGGGACATAAGTCGTGAGTTATATTCGTATTATAGCACAAAAAACATAAATGTCAACAAAAATTATTAGCTTTTATGCATTAATTAATTTGGACGATTTAGAACAATCCGAAACTTGATTTTTATATACGAAAGTGGTATAATAAAATATGTAGTATTATAACAGAAGGAAAGTGAAAAACAATGGATATTTTACTTCAATTCCTTATATTGGCAGCAGGATTTGTTATGCTGATAAAGGGTGCAGATTGGTTTGTGGATGGTGCTTCCTCTATAGCAGCAAAATTCGGGATACCTCAGTTAGTTATTGGTCTTACTATAGTTGCTATGGGTACAAGTGCTCCCGAGGCAGCGGTAAGTATCACCTCCGCAGTTAAGGGTAATGCAGATATAACTATAGGAAATATAGTTGGCAGCAATATAATAAATATTTTAATTATACTTGGAGTTGCCTCCGTTATAATACCTATTGCGGTATCGGTGTCTACTATACGCTATGAGATGCCGTTCATGATCGCTATATCCGGTCT
>CACZQG010000413.1 GCA_902783235.1 uncultured Ruminococcus sp. | reverse complement strand
GTTACTTGTTTTTCCATTTTGCCCTCCTTGATGCTTCAAGTCTTTTTTCGGGTGTCCAGCTGTCTGCTCGTGAATGGTCTTTCCAGCGAGCTAACTGCTCATGACCGTCACGGAACTTAAATAACAGCTCATTCGGCTTTGTTACGAGAATATTTTCAATTTTATCGGTAAATACGGTATCATCAAACTCGGTAAGCCCCAATACTATTACTTTTGGAGGAATTTCATCATATATATTGCTTTTCAAACGCTGTTCAAATTCTTGAACGGTAATATCTGCTTGTTCTGCTGCTTGAAAAATGTCTATCATATCACGTTTAAAAATTGACATTAATGCGATTAGCTTTATTCTATCATAACTATACCCACACTCCTTACCCGTTTTTTCCATATATCCTTCACGAAAACCTTCTACAAAACTATCGATGCGTGTTCCAAGTACACCTTCACACATATAAAAATCCTCCTTTACGGAATAATCCCGATCCTCATGTAGAATGAGTGGTACTTTCTTGTGGTATCGAGGTAGTAGAGGCACTTTGCTGCTCCTCGGATTTATCGTTTTCAGGCGGATTATCCTTTCCATACATATAATCGGTGATGCTTTCGGCAGCTTCTTCATTAGGATCTATAGAAGAAGGTTCGATCCGTCCCCTTGTATTATGTAGTTTTAAGATATTTAGCGGATTCTTCATTTTCTTATTATAGAAGCATAGTATTGATTCTGCAAACCCTAAAGAACCATTGCTCCGTTCGTGAGCACTTCGGGTGATCTCTTTAATAGAACGTTCTCCAAGCTTTTCCTTAAATACTTCATCAATAATTTCTGTATCATATGTGAATATAAGCCTTGCCATAGCACTTAGCATATTTGCTGAAAAGGAATTGACATCACCTTCCCAAGTGCCTATTGTAAGGCTTAGCACTCTTGTAAGGTTTTGCAAGCCATATTTGTCATAGATATTCTCTATAGTTGAAACTGCGCAGATAGTACCGATCTGCTTTTTTGATGATATTTGAAGCCCAAATGATTCAACGAGTTCTTTTATTAAAAGCTGCTTATCGTTACCGGCTTCAATATTAGCAACAAATATTTCATATGGACTAAGTGCCTTCGTATATTTCATTTGATTTGCAAAAATATCAGCTTCATGCTCATAATACAGATCGTTGTAAACCATACACCAGACAGGTGTGTCTCGCGAACCGGATACTCTTGCTACAATTTCAATCGTATGCTGTCCGTTGAATACATAATTAATACCGTCTCGACGGCTGACTTTTACAGGATTTATCTGATAAAGGTCAAAATTCTCAACTGCTTTTCTAACGTGTTTCATGGATAGATTTCGCTGATAATCCTGACTGGAAACAAGGTTTTTGATCGGTATCTGCTCAAAAATTACATTCGGAACATATTTTGAATAGTCTTCCATCTTAATCTTTCTCCTCCATTATTCTTTTTATTGCCGTTGATGTCGATATTAGATTTTCCAGAGCATTTATAAGATCATAACGTGCTTTTAATGAGAGCATTTTGACTTCTGAATTCTTTTCGGCTCTTTCCATATTGCTTATCCATGAAGGTATCGTTAATGCAAGACTTGAAACATATCCGTCAGGGTCAAATGCTGGCATTTCTTTTACTGTTCCCTTTATACCTAACGAATTCGATTTGTCCTCGATAGGATATGATTCGCCTTCAATATCTTGTAACAGAATTCTGCCTTTGTCGGCTGTGTTGGCAAGTATTTGTGCTATATCTTCTCTATCCATTTTGGCAAGTAAAATGATACTGTCCTGCGATACTTTGATTGTTTCATAGAGAATTCCATTTGCTAAATTTGGAAATTCAACTTTGAATCTATCTATGGCTTTAGAATATTGCAGATATTTGCTTACAGTAGAATGAGAGATATGGTAATCCATGCCGACTTTTGCTGCTGACTTTCCATAATGCGGTTTTCGTTCCATAGGCTCGATAGTATACTGGTTTGTTCCTGTAATATTCATTATTCCTACAGTTCTTACAGCATAGTATAATCTTCCAATCAAATATCGCCGATAGTTTTCGGTCACATCCCTATTATCAAGGAGATTTGCGCATATCCACGATATAGCATCATCTTTGGATTTAAGCTCGATTTCTTCCACTCTGAAATCAATATCATATTCATGACATATCTTATAACGGTTGTGACCATCTATTATGAACTCTCTCCATACTTTTATTGGTTCTTGGCAGCCATTGCAAACAATATCTAATTCAAGGTCTTCATAAGCCGTGGCATTTAATGGCGGTGCAAGACTCTGAAAATCAGGATCGATTTTAAGAAGTGGTAATTTCGTCTTCATGATCATTTACCTTTTCTCCGGTTATTTCTTCAGGCGGTACATTATTATTATCAGATATACTTATGGTAGCATAGTTTTTGAAAGTTGCAACTTCCATTATACGCTTATGT
Source organism: uncultured Ruminococcus sp. (assembly GCA_902783235.1). Classification (GTDB taxonomy): domain Bacteria; phylum Bacillota; class Clostridia; order Oscillospirales; family Ruminococcaceae; genus Porcipelethomonas. The sequence goes on along the minus strand of CACZQG010000413.1, from coordinate 3,248 downwards.
TCATTAAGGGGCAGACCAAACTGACCCTTCCAATCACTTGGAAGATAGCTTTGTGAATGATTTGCCTCATCTTTACCCGATACTGCTTTGGGATAGGCTTTATATGAGTTCAAATCAAATACCAGTAGCTTGATTCCTCTGGAGAGCTTGATTTTACCTATTAGTTTATATCTCCAGTTTATATCCCACTCCATGTATTCAAAGAGCATAGCACTAAATATATGTGCGGTTATATGTCTTGGTTGTCGCTTGCCGCTTTTACTGTTTATGGTACGCCATAAGAACGCATCCCTTTCATCTTCCCGACATGGGAGCAATGCAAACTGTTTCTTTGTTTTGTTGATCAGGAATTGGACATAGTCGGTTTCCGGAAGCTTCTTTATACACGCCATATTGACGTGTAATTGACAGTTGTTGAATGATATAGTGGGTTCATTAACATCAGTAGCATATTCAGCTCTCACCACGTCTATTTCATCATCAAAAAAACTGTCATCAACTTCTATATCTTCATCGCACTGTATTTGGGATCCAACGGAAAATATAGAAGGCTGTACAACACTTTCGTATTCAGTTTCATTCATGCATATCATCTGCTTTCTTTATATTATCGATTATACTGCCGATTTCCGATTTAAGGATATCCGGCTTTGTTACTTCAAGTTCCTCGGTCACATACGTTATACCCTCAGATGCTGTATTCCATGCCTTATTGTTTTTAAAGTCAAGTAATTCCTTTATCTGTGCATTGCGATAATATTCCTCACCGAAACATCCTGTCCAATGTATTGGAAACGCATGGATAGAATTTGACTTTAGAAGGGAAGTAGTTTCATCGCTGTTGGGTGCTTTTTCACGATATATCACCTCTGTATCAGTCATTTTGAAAAACAAAAAAGCTTCTGTTTCATTAGCTATGCGCTCACCTCTGATAGAATATTTACAAGTCGCATCCCAATCAAACAACTCAAATATTCTTGACAAAAACGCCTTCCCACCTATGCTTTTGGGTTGATGTTCTGTTTCTTTCAGTACACACCAATTTATTGCATTTTTACTATTCTTGGTTGAAGGACGTATAACGAGAAGTTTCAGCTTAGGGTGTATCAGCATTTCAATATATAATACATTCGGAAGCTTTTTTAAGCAACCGGCAGAAAATTTGAAGGTGGAGATTGTGAACGATATTGCTGTTTTTTCTCGTATGTTAAATAATTCAGCTCGTGCAATTTGAAAGCCTCTGAAATCAAAATCACCTGCATTTACGTCAATTTGATAGCTGTCTGATAACCTATGGTCTTTTTCATAGACGCTTGAACTGGCATTTATATAATCATCTGCTGTAAATGCTGCCCATTTTTGATTGATTATTACAAAGCCTTTCAGTACTCCTTCGTTAATTACCTTGAGCTGTGGAAGAATCTTGCTGCAGCCATATTTAGCATTGCTTATCAAACGCTGAACGGCAATAAAGTCATCTCTTGATACTATTGCTTCATGGTGATTTCTTATTTGGTATTGATTACGATCATGTTTGTTTTTCTTTGATTTATGATCAAGATAATCAGGCGTCCAAGTTTTCCTTGCAAGAACGTCTCCGCAATGCCGTTCGTTCTCAAGCTGTTGCAGTATGGCACTCGGAGACCACGTTACATTCCCTTTTTTCGTTTTTCGACCAAGCCGTGTCAGTGTTTCAGCTATTTGAACGCAAGTATATCCATATAAATACATGAAGAAGATCAGTCTGACGGTTTTGGCTTCATCCTGATTGATGATGAGATCACCGTTTTCATCTTGATCATAACCAAGTAGAGGAGGCGTCAGGAATATTCCTCGGCGAAAACGCATCTCTATAGAGGCATTCATAATCTCACTTTTGTTATGACTTTCTTCCTGAGCAAGAGTAGAGATAAAAGAAAGACTCATTTCGCTGTTAGGGTTAAGCGTGTAAATGTTCTCTGTCTCGAAGAAAACACCAATAGGTGGCTGCATTTTTGCAAGCTCTCTGACAAGTTTGATACAGTCTACTACATTTCTTGCAAAACGGGAAACGCTTTTTGTTATTATCATGTCGATTTTTCCGGTCTTACAGTCCTGTATCATCTTTTTAAACGAATCCCTATGCTGCAGGGATGTACCGCTTATGCCCTCGTCAGCGTATATCTGACTGAGTTCCCAGCCTTCATGTCGTGAAACAACATCAGTATAATGGTTTTTCTGAAGTTCATATGAAGATGTCTGGGTGGGATCATCGGTAGATACTCTTGCATATACGGCAACACGTTTATTGCTTTTATCATTGTAAAAATCCGCAGGCTGTATAGCAGGGATAACATCAAGTTCATTTGGATCAATACCTTTGTAACGTTCCCTTATTTTAGCTTTTTGTTCCGCTTGTGTTGTATTTCTTTCTTCGCTGCCGGTCATGTCTACACCTCTTTGATGTTTTATGATATATATATCATAGCATAAATATAACATAAAAAGAATAAACCGGAGGTCAAGACTTGACTTCCGGTTTAAGATTTACATATTTATTTTAATTTTTACCTGTTTTTGACTCGATAAATGCTTTCTGCAAATTTTTGGCGGTATCTAATATCAAAGATATTTCTGAGGAAGTGCAGCCTTCAAATACTTTTGCTAGCTCATCCGAAGCGTTTATGGCCATTTCGGGTACATTAGGTCGCAGCAGCTTGTCAGTGGATATTTGTAAAGCCTCGGATATGCGTATAAGTATACTGATACTAAAGTCGGTTTTTCCCATTTCAATATTGCTTAGATAAGGAACAGATATGTCTGCTTTTTCAGCAAGCTCCGTCTGACTCAGATTAAGTTCCTTACGAGCTTGTTTTATACGCTCGCCTATAGGTGCGAGTCTCTCTTTTATATCACTCACAGTGGCCTCTCCTTAAACGATTGATTATTTCTTAAACTATTATATAAATTTTTTGCTTGAAATGGAATAAACGATTGACTAAGTTTTAAACGATAGTTTATAATATGTACGGACATTTTGCAAAAATCGCATTCAGGAGGCTGCGATTAATGATTATAAATGCGAAACTTATCGGAAAGAGAATAAAAGAAGTGCGTACAGCGAGGAAGATTCCACAGATGTCACTTGCGGAAAGATGCAACATAAGTGATTCTTATCTTAGTTATTGTTCCCCCAATTAAACCTTGCCGGAATCAAGACGCATAATTTGTACATGGAGCATGAAAGAACGAGCCGATTTTGGAAGGAT
>CACZQG010000412.1 GCA_902783235.1 uncultured Ruminococcus sp. | reverse complement strand
ATATCAACGTCCGCATGAGTTGTTATCTCGCCCATGCAGAGCACCATACCTGTAGTAGTGCAGGTCTCGCAGGCAACTCTTGACATAGGGTCCTGACGGAGCATTTCGTCAAGTATCGCGTCGGATATCTGGTCACATATTTTGTCGGGATGACCTTCAGTAACGGATTCTGATGTAAATAATTTTTTAATCATGATTTTTCGCTGTCTTTTGACAGCCTCCTTTCGTAGATTTTGCAGAAAAATTCGCTTATAATGAAAAAGCATTCGGAAAAAGGTATCCGAATGCTGTGATTTTTTAGGTAGTCTAAAAATCCTCATCTCTCGGATATACCGCAGGAATTGGCACCTTTCTTGGATATTTCCAATTAGGTTGCCGGGCTTCACAGGACCAGCTCCTCCACCACTCTTGATAAGGCGAATTACTTCTTGTTATTATTATACAACAGCGTAAATGATTTGTCAATACTTTTTTGAAAAATATATAAAAAATATACTGTTTAAATAGGCATAAAATGCACAAATTTCCTTATTGCTGTTGATAGAAAAGGTCTTTAACGTCGAAAAAATAAAAAACGCTATTATTTGAGTCAAACTCTTGAAAATACAGGTACTTTTATGATATAATAATTAATGAATATGTTTTTTAGGAAGTGTTTTATTGCGTATTCTTGGAATTGACCCCGGCTATGCCATAGTAGGTTTTGGAGTAACAGATTATTCACCAAAGGGATTTGTACCTATTGAATATGGTGCTATACTTACCGAAGCACATACTGAATTTCCTCTTCGACTTAAAGCTATTGCTGAGGACATGGATTACATTTGTCAGCGTTTCAAGCCGGATAGCTGTGCTATCGAAAAGCTGTTTTTTACCAATAATCAGAAAACCGGTATTGACGTTGCACAGGCAAGAGGAGTTATAGTGTTGTCTCTGGTCAGACATGATATACCCATATTTGAATACACTCCATTGCAGGTAAAACAGGCTGTTGTTGGCTACGGTAAAGCTGAAAAAAAGCAGGTCATGGATATGACACGACGTATACTAAAGCTTGAAAATATCCCCAAGCCCGATGATGCGGCTGATGCTCTGGCACTTGCCATATGTCATGGACACTGCTCAAGGGGTATATTAAGATGATTATAACGATAACGGAGAAGAGAAAATGATATACAGCGTAAGAGGAAAGCTTATACATAAGGATATGCAAACAGCAGTAGTGGAGTGCAGCGGCGTTGGATATGGCTGCCGCATTACATTTGCCACATATAGTGAACTGCCGGAAACAGACAATGAGGTATTCTTATATACTTATCTTCATATGATAAAGGACGGAGATCCTGAGCTTTTTGGATTTGCCGACAAGCAGGAGCTGCACTGCTTCAAGCTGCTTTTATCCGTTTCTGGAGTGGGTGCGAAGATGGCACTTTCAATACTCTCCGAGCTTGATGCACAGCGCTTTGCATTGGCTGTTGCTTCCGAGGACAGTAAGCTTTTGTCAAAGACAAAGGGTGTAGGTGCGAAAACGGCACAAAGGATCGTTCTGGAACTAAAAGATAAGATAGCTAAGGAAGGTATAACTAAAGAAAACTTCAAGGCTATGGGAAATGTAAGAATACCTGTGGGCGATAACAGTCAGGAAGCAGCAACAGCTCTAATGGCATTGGGTTTTTCCAATGATGAAGCACTTGATGCCATATCTCAGACTGATATGACTGCTTCACCTGAGGAAATTATAAAAAATGCTTTGAAACTACTTGGAAAAAAGAGATAAACAGGAGAGAATAAATTGATCGAAACAGAAGAAATAGAATTTGAACGCAGTGGTATGAGAGAGGTTACTTCCGAATTCACCGAAGCCGATGTTGATACTGAGTTTTCTCTTCGACCGCAGACACTTACCGAATATATCGGTCAGGATAAGGTCAAGGAGAATATGGCGATATATATTAAGGCTGCAAAGGGAAGGGGAGAACCGCTTGATCATGTTTTACTGTATGGTCCTCCCGGATTGGGAAAGACCACTCTTGCAGGGATAATAGCTCATGAGATGGGGGCAAACCTCAGGATAACCTCCGGACCTTCTATTGAGAAACCGGGTGATCTGGCAGCACTTCTTACTAATCTGTCAGAAAATGATGTATTGTTTATTGATGAGATACACAGACTTTCCCGATCTATTGAAGAAATATTGTATCCGGCACTGGAGGACAATGCTTTGGATATAATGATAGGCAAGGGACCTTCTGCTCGCTCTATTCGAGTTGATCTGGAAAAGTTTACCCTTGTAGGTGCTACAACAAGAGCAGGTCAGCTGACCTCTCCGCTGCGTGACCGTTTTGGAATAGTACAGCGTCTTGAACTATATAATACAGAACAGCTATGTGATATTATAAGGCGCAGCAGTCAGATATTGTGTATACCATGTACAGCTGATGGTGCAGAGCAGATAGCTATGCGTTCAAGAGGCACTCCTCGTATTGCAAACAGACTTCTAAAGCGTGTCAGAGATTTTGCCGAGGTAATGGGCAATGGGGAGATAACAAAGGATATTGCTGATATTGCTCTTAACAGACTGGAGATAGACCGACTGGGACTTGACAGTCTTGACAAGCGTTTTCTCACAATGCTTATAAAAGGCTATAACGGCGGTCCTGCCGGATTGGACACACTGGCATCTGCCATAGGCGAGGAAGCCGTTACACTGGAGGATGTATGTGAGCCTTTTCTTATGCAGAAGGGGTTTTTGGCAAGAACTCCCAGAGGACGTGTTGCCACGAAGCTTGCATATGAGCATTTAGGTATTGCTAAAGAGGATCAGGATGATGGACAGTTAAGACTATAGTCATGTTATGGAATCAAGCATGGTATTGCATTGAAATAATCAGCATTAAAACCCTATGACTTTGCATATCTATTTTGCCTGTTTTTCATTTGTATGATCTGATGAAAAAAATTAATTTGCATACAGTGCATGATCTAAGTGCGGTATTGCTTTAACAGTAAAAATATTATTTAATGTTAGGAGACATTTATTATGGGAAGATTATTTGGAACAGATGGTGTAAGAGGAGTTGCCATAACAGAGCTTACCTGTGAGCTTGCTATGAATATAGGTAAAGCTGCTGCAATTGTACTGGCTAAAAAATCCAAGCATAAGCCTACAATCTTTATAGGCAAGGATACAAGGATCTCGTCGGATGTTCTTGAAGCGGCACTTGTATCCGGTATATGTTCGGTCGGGGCAAATGTACAGATACTGGGAGTTGTACCCACACCGGCTGTAGCTGCTTTGGTACAGCAGAAGAATGCTGACGCAGGTATTATGATCTCAGCTTCTCACAACAGCTTTGAATACAATGGCATAAAGCTGTTCTCCTCAACCGGCTATAAGCTGTCAGATGAGACTGAGGAAGAAATAGAAGCTCTTATACTGGATGAACCCGAGAAAATGCAGATCGTTTCTCATGAGAATCTGGGCAGAGTAACACATTATAAGGATGCACAGACAGATTACATAAGATATATCATGAAATGTATCAAGGGAAACCTTACAGGTCTGCGTATTGCCATTGACTGTGCTAATGGAAGTGCATCTGCTACTGCCAAAAGATTGTTTGAAGGACTGGGTGCTACAGTATTTGTATTGAGTGCTTCCCCGGATGGTACAAATATCAATGATAAGTGCGGATCTACCCATATGGAAAATCTTATGCAGTATGTCAGCGACAAAAAATGTCATGCAGGTCTTGCTTTTGACGGAGATGCTGACAGATGTCTGGCAGTAGATGAAAATGGTGAGATAATTGATGGTGATAAGCTGATAGCTATATGTGCAAAGTCTATGAAGGAACAGGGAACCCTTAAAAATGATACTGCTGTAGTAACTGTAATGAGTAATCTGGGCTTTAAATATTTTGCTAAGGATAACGGAATAAAAATGCTGACTACAAAGGTAGGAGACAGATATGTTCTTGAAAAGATGCTGGAAGGCGACTATAACCTGGGAGGAGAGCAGAGCGGCCACATCATATTCCTGGATGAAGCCAATACGGGAGACGGTCAGCTTTCCGGTGCCAAGGTTCTGGAAATACTTGCGGATTCAGGTAAAAAGATGTCTGAGCTTGCGTCCTGCATGGAGCATTTCCCACAGGTAATGATAAATGTAAAGATCAGCAGCAAGAGCCGTGAAGTATGGAAAAATGATGACAGGATAACCGGTCTCATCGAAAAGTACGAGGATCAGCTGGGAGACAGTGGAAGAATACTTGTCCGTGAAAGCGGTACAGAGCCGCTTATTCGAGTTATGCTGGAGGGCAGAGACTTTAAACTTATAAACGATATGGCTGTAGATATTGCTGACAAAATAAAGGAATGCACAGCCTAAAACATAAAAAGGAACTTTACTTATGCGTATAGCCGAGAATTGGAAAGATTATAAAATACTTGATTCATCATCAGGTGAAAAACTGGAGGACTGGAACGGTCATATCCTCATTCGTCCGGATCCGCAGATAATATGGAAGACTCCAAAGCGATCACCTTTATGGGAAAAAGCTATGGGACATTATCATCGCTCCAGTAAAGGAGGCGGAAGCTGGAGCTTTACCCAAACACCTCCTGACAGTTGGAATATAAGCTATGGAGAACTGAAGTTTGTCATACGTCCTACCGGCTTCAAGCATACCGGACTGTTTCCGGAACAGGCTGTAAACTGGGATTTTATGACTGATAAAATCAGAAATGCCGGTCGTGAGATAAGTGTTCTGAATCTGTTTGCTTACACAGGAGGTGCAACACTTGCCTGTGCTGCCGCAGGTGCACAGGTATGCCATGTTGATGCCTCAAAGGGCATGGTATCATGGGCAAGAGAGAATGCTGCAGCATCAGGACTAACTGAAAAGCCAATTCGCTGGATAGTTGACGATTGCGAAAAATTTATAGCACGTGAAATCCGCCGTGAGAGAAAATATGATGCGGTAATAATGGATCCTCCCAGCTATGGCAGAGGTCCGGGCGGT
>CACZQG010000411.1 GCA_902783235.1 uncultured Ruminococcus sp. | reverse complement strand
GCTGACCGACAGACCAGTATGCCTGCATCGATTTTGTACAATCTAACGAAAAATCTGACGGTCAATCTGACGCACAATCTTTGTGCGATATTGCCTTAAAAGGGAGATCAAAGATTATTTGCAACTTCTTTGATATACTTTTTGAATTCTTCTCCTATCTCGGGATGATCTATCCCTACTTCAACAGAAGCTTTAAGAATTCCAAGCTTATTACCCATATCATAACGTGTTCCGGTGAAATCAACACCAGCAAATCCATCACGGCAAGCCAGTACCTTCATTGCATCTGTTAACTGCAGCTCGCCGCCTGCACCGTAGGGGATATTTTCCAGTATTTCAAATATTTCTGCCGGAAGAACACATCTGCCCAGTATAGAGAAAAGTGAGAACTCCTCACCCGGCTTGGGTTTTTCGATCATATCTGTTACTTTATAAATATTATCCTTCAAAGGCTCTGTTTTCAATGAACTGTACTTTACAATATCCTCGGGATTAACCTCCTTCATGCCTACAACACCTTTAAGTCCGGTACTCTCATAAGCACGAATAAGCTGACCAATACAAGGATCTTCACCAATTATTACATCATCACCATACATTACAGCAAAGGGTTCATTTCCGACAAATTTCTTAGCCTGGAGTACTGCATGACCCAGACCTTTCTGTTCCATTTGTCTTACATAAGTGATATTGGCAAGTTTTGTCACGTCAACGACCTGATCAAGCATAGTCTTCTTAGAATCACCACCGGCACGAAGCTTTGCTTCAAGCTCAGGAGAACGATCGAAATGATCCTCCATCTCTGACTTTCCACGGCTGGTAATGATCAGTATATCCTCTATACCACTTTTAGCTGCTTCTTCAACAATATACTGTATTGCCGGCTTATCGACAATAGGAAACATCTCCTTGGGAATCGCTTTGGTTGCAGGAAGTACCCTTGTACCCAGTCCTGCGGCAGGGATTATTGCCTTGGTAATCTTCATATTATGATCCTCCACTATATTTTTAAAAAAGTAAATGTTATTATTGCTGATGCTATGAATTGTGCAGCTAAAGCGACCAAAAGATAAATAGTGCTTGTGCCGCCTGCTAATGTAATGCTATTTTTCACATTAGCAAGATCAGATTCATGCGCTTTGATCTGACCTATTTTTCTATTCATACGTCCCATATACAATCTGTTTGCAAACAAACAGGTCAGAAGATTAATTGCCAGTGACAGATAATTTGATATCCTTGTAATGAACAAAAATGCATTGGTTTCCATTACATCATTAGATATAAACCGTAACGGAGCGTCAACAGCTGAAAATGCATAAAGCATTGAGGGGATTGACAGAATAGACGACAATATAATAACTGCCAAAGCTTCGATCATCATTTTTCTGTGAGCAAAATAGAACTGGGGAAAAAGGATACAAACAGCATTTACGGTCATATTCTTTCCCGTGTCTCTCATTCGCTTAAAAAGCATCAGATAATAAGGCACATTTGTACCTATAAAATCAGCAGCTTCTTCAACATTTACGTCATCAGTGATTTTTTCGTGGGGGTCGAGACCGCAGTATCTGTCATTCGGATCAAAGCTAAAACCTGTAAATCCGCTGAATCCGCCATTCTGACCTGTGGATTTATTATCAGATTGCCCCTGCGGCTCTTCCATTCCCTTTAGCAGCGAACTGCCGCACCTTTCGCAGATAAAACTGCCCGGCGGATTTTCCGCATTACATAAACTGCATTTGATAGGCTCTTCCGCTTTTTGATCGCTCCAGCTCTTTTTCTTTTCATGAAGCACAGTATTTACACACTTACCCTCCTGCGAATAGCATTCCCTGTGATAGGGAGTACCGCATTCGGGGCATACTACTATATCGTCACCATCAGTAAATTTCTTATTACAGATGATGCACTCCTGATCGGTATAATTTGCCATAGTTTTCCTCCGTTGTCAAAGGTATATGTCCGCTTGACACATTTATACAAATTATATTATACCACATTTTCGTGAAAAATAAAAGCTTTTTTATACGTTTTTTACTTATCATACAAAAAACCGTTCTCACATCCATGTGAAAACGGCTTTATGCTGTTTTTATGCAAGTATTCCTTCTAAATTTCCTACAATTGCATCACCAAGGATACACCACTTACCATCTATCTCATAAACCGGAATGGTCAATTTATGAGTATCCTCCTTATCCTCCATACTGAAAGTCAACTGGATCTTTACTTTATATCCCTGATCCACATCTACACTTTCATTGTATTTATCCTCTATGTTATCCTCCAGTTCTTTAAGATCATCCTTGTCGATCTTATTTTTATCCAGCACCTTATAAGAAAGCTCCATATTACTGTCAATAATAATATTCTTTACTGAATCCTCAAACTTTGTCTTTGCATCATCAGCATCATAATCATCAAGTTCGGTGATATAATCCGGAAGTGCATCCTCAAAATAGTCATATTCCTGCTTGTTAAAGGCAGCAAACAGACTGTCCAGGGGCTTTTTATAACCGTTATTGAGTACAGTCAGATTAACTGTTACTATAACTATCACAAGAATTACGGACAGTATAGCCACAACAGGTACTAAAAGATCTCCTCGTCCTTTATTATGACTGTTAACCGAATCACCTGGAAGATTTTCCTGAGATGCTCCACAGTACTGGCAGTGCATATCCTTCCTGTCGATCTCTTTTCCGCATTGCATACAAAATTTACTCATATCAATAACCCTCAGTTCAAGTCTCTCACAATTGTTTTCAGAGTCTCCACAGCATTTGCATGATTTTCCTTATTTGTCTCCTCAGCACTCAGATTATACTCAGGTATCCTTCTGACACCCAGATACAAGTCGTCAGGAAGGTCATCCTCATTCATACCGATCTTCCGGGCAAATCCTGTTCCCTTTAGCATATATTTACACCCTTTGACATGACTGTTATCAGGAAAATATACGGAAAGATCCTCCAAAGTGCTTTCAGGAGCAATAAACTCATCTACATCTTTATCCCCAAGTATCAGCATCGTCTCACCAAGCTGAAATTGGTTAGACAGCGCAGTCATACTGTTCTGAAATGCTGTATCATCTCCTGCTGTTGAAGAAACAGGTATATACACAACATCCACCAGATTCTTGTCATCCTCATTGTAATCCTTAACAAGCTTACTCATATACTCCCCTACCTTTTCGGTCTGCATATACATTTCACCATCACTGGTAAGGTACATCAGTCTCACATCAGGTCTGACAGTCATAACAAGGTCATAGGTCAAAAATCCCGCAATCAGAACAAGAAATACGGTAATGATGAGCCACCACTTATTATGGTAGAAAAAATTACCTACCTTCTGAGAAAAAGTATAGGTTCTTTCGGTCTCTTCCCGGGCAAACAGTGTATCAGAACCATCTGAGACGCCCTGACGCACTTTGATCACTTCAACCTTTTCTTCGGCATTTCTTTTCCCATATTCTTCTCGTTCGGCTTCATTCTTCTTTTCAAAGCGTTCCTGCCGCTTTAACTCATTCTGATAGTTTACCTGCTTAATAGTTTCAACAATACCCTTATCCTTATTGGATGTATTATTATTCTTTTCCTTATTTTCCTGCATACATTATCTCCGGTAATAATTCGGGAACCCATCAATATATATATTGATGGCATTCCCTACAGTCAATCATTAATAAAAGGCAATGCCAATGCATACACTCAATCAATTCGTAAGGCAACACCGCACAAAGACCGCTTGGAAGCTTTGCACGTCATCCGCCAGTGTTTCACCAAATCTTTGATTTGGACAGAAACACAAGTGCCCTTGGGGTATACTTGCAGATTTTCCGTTATCTTGCACGAAATCTCTTTGACATATGCCAGTGTTTCACCAAATCTTTGACGACAGTTTTTCATCAAATCTTTGATTTGACTTGAAAAACAAGTGC
>CACZQG010000410.1 GCA_902783235.1 uncultured Ruminococcus sp. | reverse complement strand
TACTGGCGTATTTCAAGCCTTTCCGACGCAGAAGTTCAGTATTTAGACAAGCAGAAAATTCAAGATTTAGTTGGGGGATCAATATTGTACAGAAATAGAATGGAGGATACTATGTATATAAGAAAAAAAATAACAGGCATTATGAGTATTATTCTAAGTGGTGCTATTGCCATATCTACACTTACTGTTTCGGCTGCAACCAACCAAAACAGCAGTAAAATAGATGATATGATAAGCAGCATGACTACCGAAGAGAAGATCTCACAGCTGTTAATGCTTGAACTAAGTCATTGGACAGATGATAATGGTGAAGCTTCCGATCTTACATCAATAAATGCTCCTATAACTTCCCTATTGAATAAGTACCCCATAGGGGGTATTATACTCAAGGAGAGCAATTGCCGAAAGACAGCCGACTGCACACGTTTGGTATATGATTTCCAAACCGCAAATGCTGTAAACGACAACCGCTCCCAGCTGCTTATTGCCGCTGATCAGGAAGGCGGTACAGTAGTCCGACTTGGACAGGGCTGTCATTTCTGCGGTAATATGGCACTTGCAGCCACGGGAAACCCGGAGTACACCGAAGCCGCAGCAGATATCATCGGTTCTGAGCTTTCCATTGTGGGAATCAATATTGACCTGGCACCTGTTGTGGATATAAACAATAATCCTGCCAACCCAATCATAGGAGTACGTTCCTTCGCTGATGAACCCGCAACAGTTACAGAGCAGGCTTTACGCTACATGAATGGGCTTAAAAAGAATAATGTAGCCACAACCCTCAAACACTTTCCGGGACATGGCAATACCGACACAGACAGTCACACCGGTCTTCCAAAGATTGAACTGTCCTATGATGAGCTTAAAAAGAATGAGCTTGTTCCATTCAATGCTGCAATTTCCAATGGCACAGATCTGATAATGACTGCCCATATTGAATATCCTGAAATTGAAAAGCAGACATACACATCCAAGGAAACAGGAGAAAAGATAGTCCTTCCCGCCACTCTTTCAAAAACTATTATTACAGACATTCTCCGCAAGGATATGGGCTTTGATGGTGTCGTTATAACCGATGCTATGCTGATGGATGCAGTTGATAAACATTTCGACAGACTGGATGCTGCCAAGCTTGCTATAAATGCAGGTGTGGATATACTTCTTGCACCGGTAGCTATTGACTCCGAGAAGGGCATAGAGGATCTGGAAAACTATATTGCTTCTCTGACCCAAATGGCTGAAAATGGTGATATCAGCATGGATAATATCAACAGCTCAGTCAAAAGAATACTGAAACTCAAGGAAGCCCATAATATTCTTGATAAATACAATGTTAAGAATATTGACAGCAGGATAGCCGCCGCTGCTGCAACAGTAGGTTCTTCAAAGAATCATGAAAAAGAGATGGAAATAACCAAGAAGTCCATTACCCTGCTGAAAAATGATAACAACACCTTGCCCATTAAGGCAGACGGTAAAAAGACCGTAATACTTACTGCATATGCAGATGAACTTATGTCAATGGAATATGCTGTAAATCTTTTGAAGGATTCGGGAAAAATGGATAAAAATGCAGAGGTTCGCATTGATACCTATAAGAATATGTCCGAGGAGGAAGCTATAAAGTTCACCGATGGTGCGGATAACGTTATACTTATTACCGAAATGTACGGCATAGATTATATCAATCCCGATACAAATTCCGGCAAGAACTCTACAAAGGTAAAAAATATAATTTCAGCAGTACATAAAAACAAAGGCAAGGTCACTGCTATAAGCTGTTTTCTTCCCTATGACACTGCTTACTTTCAGGATGCCGATGCTATACTTACAGCATGGACTATGAAGGGAATGAATGAGGATCCGAGAGTAAAGGACACAGGCATTGCAGCTTATGGTCCCAGTATGCCGGCAGCAGCTTATCTTGCATTTGAAAGCGGCGAGGATGTCAGCGGCAGCCTTCCCATTAATATTCCTGTAATAAACGACGACCACACCTATTCAAATGAGACACTCTACGAACGTGGCTACGGTCTGACCTACGCTGATACTATGATATACGGTGATTCTGACAAAGATGGCAAGGTCACAGTCCGAGACAGCGCACTCATTGCAAGAATGCTTGCCAAAACAGTCAAGAGCCTGCTTCCCATCTGTTCAGACCACAACAGAGATGGTATAATAGACGTGAGGGATGCAGCCGGTATAGCTTCCGATCTTTCCAAAAAACAGAATAAATGATTATCTTATAGATCTGAAATGCTTTTTTCTGCAATTTCTTGACTTTAATACCATAAAATGATATAATTAACTTGATAATACTTTTATGGGATATAGTGGAGGACATAAATGAAGACCGAAGTATATAGTTATGATATAAAGAATTTTGATTTTGACAAGGTGAGATTTCTTGCTGAGCAAGCCGCTAAAGCCAATGATCTCAATAATAAACAGCTTCTTCGTCTTACTCTTCTTTCAGAAGAGCTGGCAAATATGCTTCCAAATCTGCTTGAAAACGGCAACGGCGAGATCTGGATAGAAAATCACGACCGTAATTTTGAGATACATACCATAGTCACCCTCAATGAGCTTCTTCATGAAACCGAGATGCGGCGTTTGCTGTCAGTATCCAGAACAGGACATAATGCAGCTGCTGTAGGAATAGGAAGCAAATTCAGAATAGCCGTAGAAAGAATGCTTGCCAACTATCTGAAGGCTTCCAAGATCAATTCCGGTGGGATGTCCAATATATACGAAATGGGCATGATAAACAGTTCAAGTCAGGTATATCACTGGTCATTGGAGCAATACAAACACGCTTTTAAGAAGGATGACTGGGATAAACTGGAAAAATCCCTGATAACCAACTTTGCCGATGATGTTTCTGTTGGAATAATCAAGGGCAAGGCTGAGATAATAATAAAAAAATGGTTTGATAAAGAATAAGTATTAAATGGATTATGCCCCGTAGTGAGTTATTATGAATTTCACTACGGGGCATTTTTTGCAATGTATCGGAAAAGCCAAGAAATATCTTGTTAGATACGGCATTTGCCAGTTCATTGTTCCGGAATAAATATGGAAGCAAACGATAGGTATCATCTCCTCCAATAGCGCATAATATCATATATGTTTCCGGATCCCTGAATGCATTTAATAAGTCTTCCGCTCTTTTATCCGGGTTACGCCTAACATATTCCGATCCTTTAAGGGCATTGGGCATAAATCTGATATTTAATCCATATTCTTTCAATCTTTTAATACCTATATCTAACCCAAGCCTTACAGATGACTCGCCGGCTATACCGCTTGATAAACTAACAATTGTAATAGTCTTTACCATATTATCTCCCCGTATACTCTAAATTTGCTGTCAACTATAGGCTTAAACCGCAAATATTCTGACTGTTTATATACAGCTCGTTTATAATCGGAGCTAAACGTGAAAAAAGGCAACACCAACTGCAACGACTGCAGCAATTGCAGGTTGCTATGCACCTTATGGTTTTCAGTGGAAGATTTAAGGAAACACCGCACAAAGACCGCTTGGAAGCTTTGCACGTCATCCGCCAGTATTTCACCAAATCTTTGACGACAGTTTTTCATCAAATCTTTGATTTGACTTGAAAAACAAGTACGTTTAGGTATTTGACTTGAAAAAC
>CACZQG010000409.1 GCA_902783235.1 uncultured Ruminococcus sp. | reverse complement strand
GCAACTTAATTGTAACACAGGTTCATGCTGATTCGCTATCTTTTTTTCTTAATTTTGTCTCACATCTATTGTAATCCTACACTCTTCGTGCGCATAATTGCCTAACGCATGAGAGTATGAGCGAAAATAAAAGTTTTTGCAGAGCTTTTTTCAAAAAGCGACCTTTTCAATTCTTTTAATTAGATATTAGTATGAAAGCCCGGCATGACTGCCGGGCTTTTTTTCATAAATGTAAGGATCACTTTTTATTGATGTTTTCAACAGAAGCTCTGATAAAGTCTGCAAAAAGCTTCTGCGGCTTGTTGGGACGGGACTTGAATTCGGGATGGAACTGTACGCCTACGAACCAGGGATGATCCGGGAGCTCAACGATCTCTACCAGCTTTTCATCCGGCGAGATACCTGCGATCTTCAGGCCGCATTCAGCAAGCTGTGTACGGTATGCGTTGTTGAATTCCCAGCGATGACGATGGCGCTCATATATAAGAGCTTCACGGTCATAAATCTCATAGCATCTTGATCCGGGATCCAGCTTGCAGGGGTAAAGACCCAGTCGCATAGTGCCGCCCTTGTCGGTGATATCCTTCTGATCTGCCATAATGTCTATAACGCAGTGTTCACCTTCGGGAGCAAATTCAGATGAATTTGCATCGTCAAGACCTGCAACATGGCGTGCAAACTCTACTACTGCCATCTGCATTCCAAGACATATTCCGAATAAAGGCACTTTATTTTCACGAGCATAGCGTATCGCTTCGATCATTCCTTCGATACCCCTGTCGCCAAATCCGCCCGGTACTATGATACCGTCGCAGCTTTTAAGCATTTCCTCGGCAGTCAGAGGAGTTATCTCCTCGGAATTGATCCATTCTATATTAACATTTGCATCGTTGACTATACCGCCGTGTCTCAACGCCTCTGCCACTGACAGATAGGCATCGGGCAGTGCCACATACTTACCTACCAGACCTATGGTAACTGTCTTCTTAGCGGCTTTCTGACGGCTTATCATCTCGTTCCAGTCTGTAAGATCCGGAGTCCTGTTTTCCAGCTTCAGATGCTCACATACACATTCAGCCAGACCTTCGTTTTCCAGCATGATCGGTACTTCGTACAGAGAAGGAGCAGTAAGGTTCTGTATAACGTCCTTTTTGCGTACATTGCAAAAAAGACCTATCTTTTCCAGCATTTCCTCGGGGATCTCGCATTCGCTGCGGCATACCAGTATATTAGGCTGTATTCCCAGTGAAAGAAGCTCCTTTACAGAGTGCTGTGTCGGCTTTGATTTCAGCTCGTTTGATCCTGCAATAAAGGGGACAAGAGTAACATGGATAGAGATAGCATTGTCTCTGCCTACCTCCTTCATTACCTGTCTTATGGATTCCAGGAAGGGGGTACTTTCAATATCACCCACTGTACCGCCTATCTCAGTTATTACAACATCGGTATCAGTCTGCTTGCCGACTCTGTATATGCGTTCCTTGATCTCATTTGTAATATGGGGTATCACCTGTACTGTACCCCCAAGGTAATCACCACGGCGTTCCTTGTTGAGTACTGTCCAGTATACCTTGCCTGTTGTTACATTTGAATTGACGGAGAGATTTTCGTCTATAAATCTTTCATAATGTCCCAGATCCAGATCGGTCTCTGCACCGTCATCGGTGACAAATACCTCACCGTGCTGATAGGGGCTCATAGTACCGGGGTCAACATTGATGTAAGGGTCAAATTTTTGTATGGTGACTTTGTATCCACGGGCTTTAAGCAGTCTGCCCAGAGAGGCTGCCGTGATGCCTTTGCCCAGTCCGGAAACTACACCGCCGGTGACGAATATGTACTTAATTGGCATAATAGATGTTCCTCCGTTTTATAAAATATACTACTTCTATTTTACTATTTTTTTTGACTTTTTGCAATAGGTAAATCGGATTTTTTTCGTCTTTGGGAGAAATAGAAAAGAAATAGAGTGTATTTTGTAGGTGTTGTATACCCGGCGTGGGGTGATAATACTAATATCTGATCAGAAGAATTGAAAAGACCGCTTTTTGAAAAAAGCTTTGCAAAAACTTTTAGTTTCGCTCATAGGTTCGGAGTAATTGCAGCTATGAGCACGAAGAGCAGCTGAAAGATGGATCTATAGCACGGCTTAGCTCGATGTATATGCAAAAATGTCAGTCCAAAAACGGCTGACATTTTTAAGGCAATACCACACAAAGCTTTCAAGGAGTCTTATTGATCCCCCAACTAAATCTTGAATTTTCTGCTTGTCTAAATACTGAACTTCTGCGTCGGAAAGGCTTGTAATATGCCAGCATTTCACCAAATTTTAAATTTGGATAGAAATGCAAATGCCCTTGGGGTACGCCAGTATTCCTGCACCTT
>CACZQG010000408.1 GCA_902783235.1 uncultured Ruminococcus sp. | reverse complement strand
TCGGCACTTAATATGTTTGATGAATATTCTGTCATGACACCCTTGCAGCTTGCACCATATACAGGGTTCACAGAGGATGAGGTAAAAGAGCTGTGTGAAAAATATAGTGTATATTACGAGGATATATCAAACTGGTATGATGGATATGTTGTGAACACGGACATACCGGTTGAGATGCGGGAAAAATACAGGGCAGTTATCAATACCGCGACCTATCAAAATGACATGACTTCCTTTCAGTGCAGGGATGATTTGCTCACGATGCTGATCCATCTTGGGTATTTTGGATATGATGCAGATACCAAAGAAGTATTTATCCCAAACAATGAAATACTTGACGAGTTCAAAAACTCAACGAGATCAGAGGAATGGACGGGGACATTTACATCCTTCAAAAAATCGCAGGAGCTGTAAAAGCCACATGGAACTGCGATGAGGAAAAAGTTGCGGAGCTTTTGGAGTGGTTCCACGACACAGCGGAGAATAGGACATATAATTCGGAAGCAGCACTTTCTTACGCCATACAGATGGCATATTACGCAGCGCAAAAGTGCTATACTACGATACAGGAACTGGATAGTGGCAAGGGCTATGTAGATTTAGTCTATCTTCCATCGCCTAAAAGTTCCGATAAGCCTGCTCTTTTAGTTGAACTGAAATACGATAAGACAAGAGAGACTGCGACAGACCAGATCAGGGCGAAAAATTATCCCCAGAAGCTGGAACATTATAAAGGAAATATTCTTATGATCGGAATCAATTATGAGAAAGATGTACGAAGTACATCTTTGGAATACAAGCATCATAGCTGCAAGATTGAGACAGCATAAGGAGAGAGGCAATATCAGAGAACGATTTTCCGGAATCGTTCTCTTTTATTATTAGGAAAAAAGGGATCAATTTGAATGCGGGGAGGAGAAAATAATTGGGAGAGGCAGAAAGATGCTGTTTAAATGGTAATATCCGAAAGAAGGGTTTGCGTGGGTTTTCAGGAGCGTGTGCCGGACATGACAGAGGATAAGTGGATTACGGTATATGCGTTTTCAAGTCATGAATATGGTGTATAACAGAGGCGATCACGGCAATGTCGGAATCGGCTAATGTGCGAAGTTCGTCAATAGCGTCAGCCAGCTGGGAAGGGTGCTCATGCTGTGTATCAAAAAATTCGGCAGGCGTGATATGAAAATATTCACAGATGTAAAAAAATTCACTCATGGATGGCAGTACCTTCCCGGATGAGATATTGTTGATATACCCCTTACTGTGTCCCAGATCATAGCTCATCTGATATTCTGATACATTCTTTTGCAATCTTAGCTGGGTAATTCTGTTTCTCACAAATTCGTTCATATTCATAGAGTATCCTCTTTTTCTAAGCTATAAGAAGCTGTTATAAAATCTCAAATCAGTCTTGCAAACGGGCAGGGAGACTCCAAATAGATAACTATAAGAAGATTATAGGTGTTTTTAAACATTCTGAAACTATTTATAAAAGATTAAATGGTTGAAAAAACGTTTTAAAAATGTTATAATCGCTTTTAAGATGTTTAACAGGAGATAATATCATTTTTTACAAGGAGGAGATAGAATATGCGAAAACCGTTTTTCAGGAAAAAAGAAAGAGGGAGGATCATGCCGGGGCTGCTTGCGGTTCTGTTCAGTGTTTCGCTGTTGCTTATACCACCGACAGAGGTAAAGGCGGCGGGTTTTTTGGACTACGTACAGGATATTGCACTGGGACAATCTATGGGCGGCAGTTTTACACAGGATGATTATTGGTATAACTATTATTATTGGGACGTTTATAAATTTACGATTCCGCAGGACGGAATATTAAATGCTTATATGGAAACTGCTCCTTATAATGCATTTTATGAGTATAAGAAAAATAGTTATAGTCTTGCCATTTATTCCGGAGATAATCCTGATAAAATGATAACAAGCCGTAACATAAATTGTAGCTTTAGCAATGCTCGAGCTGTTTATTATGACACTGAATCTCTTTTTTTAGATGCGGGGAGTTATTACTTTGTTCTTAAATGTAATTATGATATTTCGGCAGTTGCGCTTCCCTATAATCTTACTCT
>CACZQG010000407.1 GCA_902783235.1 uncultured Ruminococcus sp. | reverse complement strand
ATGATGGCATACAATGCATCTTCTGCGTATTGCTGCTACCAGCCCAAAGAGCCGGAAGCTCTCAAAAAGCTGAAAAAGTAAGTTCCGCTTTAAGGAACAACAGAAGAAGACTTATTCATCTGTGCAGTATAACTGATTACATTTGCTGTGCAGATGATGAAGTCAAGACAAACTCACATGCTATCATTATCTACAGCTTAGAGAATCTATACAACAGGTGAATGATCTCTTCTAAGATAATATCGTTCCCTTGATTGTGAATTGAGCATGGTTGGATAGATTGTGGATTTTGGTAAAGGTGAAGACGAAAGGAAATGGAAAAATGAATTTTAAGAGAATTTTTTCATCACTTGCAGTGGCAGGCACGATGCTTGTATCAACAATAAGTTCCATTACTGCAAGTGCCAGTGGAACTTATACGGTAACTAACCCATATGTGGGTTATTATCAGCAAAATTCTATGTGGTGCTGGGCTGCTTCAGCGGAAACAAGCGCAAAGCATATTGCACCAAGCAGTAAAACACAAGCAGAAGCAGTTTGCTATGTTAAAGGTTCAACAGATGATCAGTCAGGCGATATTGAAGATATTGCCTATGCTGCAAATTTCTTTATGGCTTATAGTAATGGAAATGCTCACTATGTTAGCTACAATGGAGCTAAGAATTTTACATTTCTTAAAGCACAGGTTATGGCAGACAAAGAACCTATTATAGGTGGCTGGGAATATTTGAGCAGCAGTAATTGGAATAACCATGCTACAGTTGTGTATAAGGTTATAGAAAGTGATGACGGTGCCAAAGGCGTTGGCTACTATGATCCTTTTAGTAATGATTTTCATATTTGTTCGTACAATAATTTCTGCAATGGAACATCTTCGGGTGTGTCTTGGCAGGAAACTTGTTATGCTCAGTAAGTAATAAATTGGAGGTATAGCTATGAAATACACAAAAAAAGTAATCAAAGCGTTAGCTTTTTCAGCGGTTTTGGGTGTTACTGTTACTGCATCAGCAATGTCGGCATCAGCCGTTACCTTTGAGGATATGGATGCGGTTAAGATTCTGCATTCAACAGTTGATGACTGTCAGAACACTTACAAAGCATACGATATTAACGATGTCGCTATGTTCCGCTTGGCTGATGGAAGCAATTTCAAGAGTGTTTATACGAACACCTGCCGAATATTCGGTCAGTATGAAAGTGCATATATGATGTTCATCGTAAGAAACGGTGAGGCTGAGTTTGCAGATGCTCAAAGACTGACAGAAGGTATGATAGTGCCGAATATCGAAGAAAAAGCCAAGCAGGTAATTGAAGCAAAGGGATATAAAGCACTTGATATGGTTGTAGGTAAGTCGAGAGATACCAGATGTTATCTCGTTTACTTTACCACAGCTGATGGTGAATATGTTCTTCCTATCCGTGATATTAAGTGGTATAACGCTCCGACAGGAAACAAGGTATATGATTACGTAAAGGAAGGCGAAATCTATACTACCGATGAGTTTGTTGCTGCAATAAGAAAGTATAATGAGCCTTATGAAGGACTACTTATGGGTGATGCTGATGACAATAATAAGGTGGATATTCGTGACTGTTCCACAATGGCAAGAGCTATCGCACGGCACTCCAATGATACGTTATTAAGCAATGCCTGTGATTATAACAGAGATGGAATGATTAATATACGAGATTGTTCATCGCTTGCAGGAGATCTTGCAACCGGCAGAATGGAGAAGTAAAGCATGAGAATATTAAAATCATTGAAAGTGGCTGCCTGTTCACTTGTACTCGGTATGAGCGTGGCTGTGTCAGCAATTCCTGCTTCAGCACAATCAGTTTCTGATATAGAAATGAAACAGGTAAAAGAAGCACTGGAACAGTATGATGAATTTTTAAATGACTCTACTGCATACGGCGATAAGTCAGATTTAGACATTTCATTGGATATTAATAACAGTGAGCATAATGTATATAAAAGTTACGTTATAAATAACTATATTGTAGATGCTTATAACGATGACTTTGATTCTGTTATTTCGGATGAGTACAGAATAGTAGCTGAAAGTGGTAATCAGCTTGTGACTATGATCAACGAGAATGGAAAACTCTCAGTAGTTGATGGCAAAATCTTAAATAATGACAAGAAATGTGTCAATTTTGAGGAAGAAGCCACAAAGATAATTAATCAGTCCAGCGAGAAGATTACAGAGTTGAAATTTGCTAGATGTTCGCCTTTGTACCTTGATTTGATTTACTTCCATACTGAAAGTGATGAGTTTGTAGTTCCTTATTTTGACTGGATGAATGACAATGTATCGGAAATATTCGAAAACGGAACAATATACCCCGCAGACGAATTTATTGGAAGATTGAACTGCTTGATTGATATATCTAAATGCGACAAGCCCGGCGAGTATGGCGGCAGTCCATTTAGGGCGGAACCGCTTGCTTATTCAGCCAATAGTTTGGCTCCGGAAAGTGATAGTGTGCTTTACATAGCTGGAATCATTTTGGGATTTGCAGTAATTGCATCAGTTGGGGGTTATGCTTACAAAAAAAATAGAAGAAATGATATAAAGTAATATCATTTTATAATCTTTGAATATTTACATTTTTTTAGTAGGATTACTATACTGAATGCTCCCAAAACAGTCTATGACTGTCATAGCCAACGCAGACATGAACGATGACGGCGAAGTAAACGGAGTTGATACCTCCGCTCTTATCGAGAATCAGCTGGATAAGTAAGCTGCTAATCTAAGTTAATAGCAATACATTATGTATTGTTATTATAGTTCTTCCAGTACCCTTGGCAAAAGCGCGTCTTT
>CACZQG010000406.1 GCA_902783235.1 uncultured Ruminococcus sp. | reverse complement strand
GGCATATTTCAAGCCTTTCCGACGCAGAAGTTCAGTATTTAGACAAGCAGAAAATTCAAGATTTAGTTGGGGGATCAATATAATACAATACAAATAACGCCCCCGATTTTCCATCAGGGGCGTTTCAGTTTATGGGAAAACCGCCAAATCTAAATCCGAGAATCCGGCAGAGTTTTTTTCATGAATCGATCTTTCAGCTGCTTTCCCGGGTCTACAGTATAAATCATGGCGAAGAAAAGGGACGAGAAAAAAGCTACAAAAGCTGTGAATAAAAAAAATCATAATTATCAAGAATAGTACCGTAATTGCTTCTTTGGGCTTCAAGCACCAATTCAGAGCTTGCAGGCGGCATGATGAGACTATAGCTCTCATCCCCGGCCTTATCCTTATTTATACAAAGAGTACACTCATAGCGGCTGCAAAATGCCCTCACTATAAGCATACATATTTTATACTCCTCGCTGTCATGCATATCAATGTGCTGCGAATACACTCTGGGTATTATAAATTGACCGGTAAATCCCGATGAAAAGGTGAGAACTATATCCTTGCCCTTCCTTCCGGCCTGTATCATTACAATATTTTTTGACTCATCCATATTTACGGTAAGGACTGCCAGGGACAGCAGACAGGCTTCAAGCCGGCTGTGATCGGTTTTTATATACAGCTCTCTGCTGTATTTGCCTTTAAATACAATACTGCCGGAATTCGGTCCATGAAGTTCTCCCAGGGTCTTACGGGATCTTTCTATAAATATATCCAGTATCTCAGCCAGGTCATAGGTGCCCACCTTGTCGCTTTTCTCCGTATACCGTATAAGCTCATTTACGGAGGCTGCAAAATGCATCATCTTGCAGGCATTCACCTTATTTCGTTCCAGTAATTCCATACCCTTATTTTTATCCTGGCTTTCAAGAAGCCTTTTCAGTTCCATATTGGACATGGTCAACCCCGTAAGGGCATTTCTAATTGCTCCTGTCTGATTTTCAAAGAAATTCTTAATATATATTTTGCTCAGAAAGGACATGAGCAGATCCTTTTTCTCTGTGATCAATACATATATTCCTTTTTCCCCATGAGGATAGTTTATAACATTGCATTCATACACAAGTCCCTTATGCACCACCTCGTATCTGCGGCTTTTAAGGGGCATAGGTATACCGCAGAACAGCTCACGGCAGCATTTACCATACTCATGAAAAATACTTGTGCTGCTGTTGGACCATAGTATATTGAAATCATGATCGGTGATAACAACTATATCCTCCGAATGAGAAAACAGATTTTTAAGCTCTTCCATTTTTATCGTTCTTCCACTCTTACAAATGATTAGGGCAAATGATTCGGGGCATTACCGAAAATAAAACGATATGCATAACATAAGGCAGCATCGCTCAAAGACCGCTTAGCCGCTTCCCCCCGTAGTTATATTATACTACAAAAAAAATCCCCTGTAAAGGTTTTGTTCACAATTTGTCTTTATTTGTTCTATTTTTGTTCTTTTTGAAAATATTTTCAAATCTATTGAAATTACTCCTGAAATATGTTAAAATGTTATTGTATAATGACACGGATCCCGGTATACCCAAAAGGTATCCGGAAAGGTATCCGGATCTCTGCCCGGATCAGTAATTGATGATACGCCGGCGGATAATGTACAAAACCCCCGGACTGTCCCGGGCATTAATTACGGGAGACATCAATGGAACAGAAAAAGCTTGACAGGATAAACTATCTCAGCCGTGAATCAAAAGTCAGAGAGCTTACGGCAGAGGAAAAAGAAGAACAGACCGCTCTGCGAAACGAATACCGCAGAAGTGTGCTGGGAAGTCTCACAAGTCATCTTGAAAACACTTATATAGTGGAAAAAGACGGAACAGCCCATAAGGTCAGAAGAAAAAACGGAGGTAATTGAAGTGGACGAGAATGAAAAGAACAACAGCAATGGAGAAAACAACTCCGTGGGAAAAATAACCACTCTTGTAAGAGCTGTCATATGCGTGGCGGTAATGGCTGTTATAATACTCAACTGGGTAGGCATAATCGGTGATATCAGAATATCCATTACTATTTCAACAGTACTGCTTTGCGGCGTTACCATGTGGAACGGCATTGAAGCACTGAAGTCAAAGCGTACAGGCTCGGCAGTTTTGAATTTTGTACTGTTTGCAATACTGGCACTTCTTTGTGTTGCCGCATTTATCCTTCACTGATATTTACCCGGATACAGCTTATGCTGCTCCGGGATTTTTGCATATTTGACCGGTTAGTCATTATGCACTGTTTAGCCATGTTGAAATACAGCATAGCTACAAATTTATAGTTAAAAGAAAAAAATAAAGCATAAACAGTAAGAGCTTTTAAGAAATAATGCGTTTATATATATAGAAGGACCGGCATTTTATATCATTTTATTTTATGCCGCTGTGAATTTATTATCCATGTATATTCAGGCAATTTAAACGGGAGGTGATCCAATGGATTATACCATAAGCATTACCAACAAATGCAATCTGAAATGCAGCTACTGCTATGAAAGACATCTGAATACAGAATACGGAAGCATGACCCCCGGGATAATGCATGAGATAACAGAGTTTTTAAACCGCCGCAGAGATGCAGGCACGGTATACCTTTTCGGCGGCGAACCGCTGCTTTACAAGGATACGGTAAAATTCTTCTGTGAGAATATCAGGGCAAGGGAATTTGTTATAACCACCAACGGGACTCTCCTTGATGAAGCCTTTATAAAATGGTGTGCGGACAGAGGCGTCATCATCAATATGTCTCATGACGGAAAGGAATGTATCCAGCGTGGTGCGGACAGAGACCTGCTTGATACAAATCTGAAGCTGCTGCTGAAATATCAGCCCGAAACACTGGTACAGCTTGTTTATACGCAGGAGACCCTGCCAAAGCTGTACGATAATATAATATATCTTAAAGATATGGGTGTAAAAAAGGTATCTGCGGCAATGGATGCTTTCCTTATACCCCATGACCCGGACAGCTTCGGTGATCTTCTCAGGGAGCAGTGGAAAAAGATAGCCGGAATAGAGGATCTTTTTATATACGAGCTGGCACTTAAAAAGAAGAACATCCGGAGCAATAGCTCAGGCACCTGTGAAATGTGCAAAAAGAAGCTTTATATCAACTGGGACGGAAAATTCTACCCTTGCATACAATTTCAGAATCTTCCGGAATACCGATGCGGTGACCTGTCTGTAGGCATACAGGCGGAAAAGGCGAAAAAAGCTCACCCGGACTATTCCATGATGTCAGAAAGATGCGAGGGCTGCGAGATAGCTAAATACTGCCGTAATTCCTGCGCCTGCCGCAAAATGGCAACAACGGGAACGGTAAGAAACATCTCGGAAGCAGCCTGTCTTGAAGAACAGGTACAGATACTTACCGCATTGGAGCTGCTGTCAAAAGAAAAAGGAGGAGGATAATTATGAGGAAATTTACTAAGGAAATATCTGCGCTGCTGGCTTCCATAACAGTCAGTGCCGGCGTATGTGCAGGCACATCAGCGGAGGCACCTCAGCAGGTAGAACGTACTGCCGGTGTTGCTGCAATAACAGACGATATTGCG
>CACZQG010000405.1 GCA_902783235.1 uncultured Ruminococcus sp. | reverse complement strand
TTGCAGTTGAATCCTTCCAAAATCGGCTCGTTCTTTCATGCTCCATGTACAAATTATGCGTCTTGATTCCGGCAAGGTTTAATTGGTGGAACAATATCTTTTCCACCGTTGCGCCTTGGAAAATGTCCACTGCACTAAGATCGTCAAGATTCATCTCCACAAGGACCTCCATCGCGGAGATGGAATCACCGCCCAACTCATAGAAGTTTTCGGTGATACCCACATTCTCAATATCAAGCACCTTTTCAAATACTTTACATAGCTTCTTTTCAAGATCATTTCGGGGTGCGACATATTCTGAACGCACATGATCCTTATGAGGCGCAGGCAACGCTTTGCGGTCAAGTTTTCCGTTGGGAAGAAGAGGTATCTGTTCTACCGAAATGTAATATGCAGGTATCATATAATAGGGCAATTTCGTTCTCAATTCGTTTCGCAGTTCTTCCGTATCTTTATCCAACATCCCCTGATAATACAGTGCGATAAACGATTGCTTGGGGCTTTCAAAGCCTTTTGCCGCACACCACTCCTTGCCTGTCACTGCCTTAAACGCTGCCTCTATCTCAGCGGGTTCGATACGGTTTCCGTTGATCTTTATCATATCATTTGCTCTGCCCAACAGCACAAGGTTCCCGTTTTCATCGAATTTGCCGAGATCTCCGCTGTGAAACAGACCGTTTCTTAAAGCCTGTTCAGTCGCTTCGGGCATATTGATATATCCTCTGAAAAATGGATTATCAAAGCATATCTCGCCGCTTTCGCCAAATGCTGCTTCCTTGCCGTCATTATCTAACAAATGAACCTTAATATCATCATAATTCGGTTTACCAACGGGACATACATCATATGGACGGTCAATAATGAACTGTGTAAGTGTAAATGCGCCTTCACTCATTGAGTAATTGTTAACAAGCTCTACACCTTCAAGATATACCCCGTTTGCAGGCTCACTGCCTGTATTCACCACTTTCAGACTGGGACTTATATCTCCTCCTGTTGCTCTTATGATCGAAGGAGACAGGAAGGTATTTGTGATACCTGCTTCCCTGTAGTATTTTTTCAGCTTTATCGGATTTTTTGAAATGGAGTAGGGAATTATATAAAGGCAGTACTGACCGTACAGAAGCCCTAAGACCGTCTTGGTGGTAGCGACGAAATTCAGCGGCGCAATAAGAGCGATTCGGCTATCCTTATTGACACGCTGTCTATTGGGATTCCTTGCTGATAATACATTCAGCTTGATGTTGCCGTATTCATGCAGCACTCCTTTTGGGACCCCCGAAGAACCGGAAGTGTATACCGCAAATGCAGCATCATGCAGCTCGGTCTGAACGTGTCCCGGTTTTGAGCTTTCCTTAACGATCTCCTGCCACGTTTCAATATTTATTACCGCCTTACATCCGCAGTCTTTCTTTATAAAGTCAATTCTTTCTCCCGGATAGTTGTCCTCAACAACTGTTAGTGCCGCACCGGCTTTCCACACACCGATCATGGCAACAACAGACCATACGCCTCGCGGCATACAAATAAGTACGAAATCCTCTTTGCCTATATTCTTTTTGGAAAGCCACGAATACACCTTTCCGGAGATATCATCCACCTGTTGTCTTGTTAATCCATAGCTTTCCACATCATCAATAAGCATTTTGGAGTTTGGCATTTCTTTGACGCTTTTTTCAAATACATCAAGAAAATAAGGGACACTTTCCAATTTACTAATATCCATTTTTATTTCCTCTTCTTTCACTCAAAATTCAGGATATCACTAAAGCCCGTCACTTCAAAAATATCCATAACAGCAGCAGGTGTATTTCTGACGGTCATACCGCCTTTGGAATTCATATTTTTTTGTGCTGATAAAAGAACTCTGAGTCCAGCACTTGAAATGTATTCTAAAGCTGTAAGATCAAGGATCAGTGTATTCACATTATCCAATTCGTTTTTTACAACTTTATCAAGCTCAGGATATGTCGTTGTATCGAGTCTTCCGCTCAATGATACAGTTAACTTGTCATCAATCACCGACTTGTCAATATTTAGCATTAAATTTACCTCCATATTCACATAATTTTAGTATTATAACTAAATGAACAATTCAATTATATACCTAAAATGCCATAAATGTCAATAAATTCAATAAAGTTTTGTATACCTGCACTAATAAACATGGAGGATTTATATCATATTGCCATATGTAAATTCTGTTATTTTTGAGCGAATACCCTACAAATTCTGCAAAAACGCGCTGAACCGGCTGTCTTAGCGTCAGGCCGATCGTTTTGTTTAAAGCTTGCCGTGTTGTCAATCCTTATTTAGAAACGGATGTGGTTGCTGATATGACTTTCGTTCCGCTAGTCAGATTTGATAAAGGTGATATTGAAAAGCCATTTGCTATGGGAGTAAGCTTTGCTAATGGATTTTTGAAATTGATTTAAATAATCAATACTATGCGCTGTTATCAGCTGTTATCAGTTTTAAGAAATACAGCATGATTATTCTTAATTATCCGGTAGTGGTAGAAATGACAAGTAATGAACTTACTGTTAATATCAATAAGCTTTTGGAACAATAATCAAATACAATAGCGTTCGTCTATCACTTCTCCCCACAAAGGGGGTCCTACCATGAACAAAAACGATAAATTCGACAAGTTTATGCAGAACAAACTTACAAGCAGCGGTTCGTCACAAGGTTCGGGGCTTAAAGGCGTATTCATTGTAATACTTGTGGTAGTCGGTATTTTCGTTATTTACAGAGTAACAAAGCCCAAGAGCTATATAAGCAAAAACTACTCCAATTCAAGCTACTCTAAGATTACTACATACCAAAAGACTACTAAGAAAGTTACGACCTATAAGAGCAATAACGCATACAAGACAAAGCAAACTACCGCCCGAAAATCCACCTACTATTCACTTCTCATTCAGAGGGGCATGGACTTTAATTCATTAGAATGTACTCAAGTTAAGAAATAAAAATAAGGGCGGAGCCACGCAGCTCCGCCCAAACCTTTACCTTAGTATTTTATTGTCGCACCATTCCAGAACGTAAAAATGACGCTTCTGTCGGCGTTTATGGTTATTTTCTCAACCATAAGGCGGCAGAGCTTTTCGTCAAATTCCGTTATCATATCGCCGCCCTGTTCAAGTCCCGAAATAAGACTGTTCAGATACTCACGGCGTGTGTGGTTGTTCTCATTTTCTGCTTCAAGCTTACCGATTTTCTCCTCAAGCTCGGATTTACGTGCATCGAACTCTGAAAGCTTGCGGTCGTAGAAGTCCTTTTCCTGTGGGTGCATAGCGTTGTCCCTGATGAACGTCTGCATTGTGAGGATAAGGTCGTTATACTGCTTATGCAGTTTATCCAGCCGTTTTTCAAGGGCTGATGTGTCCGTCAGCATATCCCTTATCTCCTTACACGACTCTATGAATTCTTCACGATGTCCGCTGAT
>CACZQG010000404.1 GCA_902783235.1 uncultured Ruminococcus sp. | reverse complement strand
ATACTGGCGTATTTCAAGCCTTTCCGACGCAGAAGTTCAGTATTTAGACAAGCAGAAAATTCAAGATTTAGTTGGGGGATCAATATAAATACAGTAAAGGACAAATTCATTTTGCCTTTACTGCCTGCTGTTCGCAGACAACGGACACCGGAAAGTGTATCTGCTTGGTATTTCGGGTAACACTGCACAAAATTATCTAACCATGAATGTACTGTGCTGCCTTTATGATATTTTATCTTATTTATTATATTGTATAACATTTTGATATTTTTTTCAATCCTTTTTTTGAATAATCTTACATTTGAGCATATATTTTTTTATTTTAACTAATAATTGGTGCAAATCTACGAATTTCATCGGGCATCATAGACAATATTTTAATAAACAACGTAAATTCAATCATCCGGATATTATATTCAAAGAAACATAGAGGGGGTTGAAGTCCCGGTATTTTGGTCAAATAATCAAAAAAAGTACCCACTTAAACGGTTAATATACATTTTTTACATAGATATGAGAAGAAAATTACAAAATTGTATTGATTATTTTTTAATTTATGGTATAATAATAAGTGTAAGTTATTTGTAAGGCGAAAAGCTTATTATTCTACTCATGATGAAAGGGTGCGGCTTATTTGGAAATGGAAGAATTCAAGACCGAACTTCGGTCAATACTAATAAGATCCTTTTTTCTGGATATAGCTGTATATCTTGTCTCGGCAGTTATAATAGGATTCACCTTGCCGATAGCCGTCGGGCTTCTTTGCGGAACGCTCGTCATGCTTATCAATCTTTACCTTCTGAATAGATCGGTCTTGAATTCGGTAAGAAGGGGAGGACATAGATCCAACTCAAAAATGTTCCTGTGGTATGTTATGAGAATGGCAGTTATAGTCGTGCTTATCGGCGGTGCTAGATTCTGGTGCATATCCTGCATGGTGGGAGCTTGTATCCCTTTTATTTACCCTAAGCTGATCTATGGAAGTAAAACACTCTTTGGGAAGGAGGAATAAACCGGATGAAAGTGCCTGAATTTTTACAGGGCGCAAGCTCAGAGGTAGACATCAAGGGTCCCGGTGTCTTTTTACAGTTTGATGTCTTCGGAGTGACTATACGCATCACGGAAACAATTATCCTCAGTGCCGTTATAGTTATAGGGCTGACCCTGCTGGTTCTTTTTCTGACTCATGACATGAAAAAGAATCCTGAAAAGAAAAGGCAGGTCATAGCCGAATGGGCAGTTGAAGTAGTAGATAATCTTATTGCCAATACTATGGGTAAGGGCTACGAAAAAATGTCACCTTATATTGCTGCTCTGTTCTGCTCATCTATCTTCGGAAGTCTTATAAGTCTTACGGGTCTCAGACCTGTTACAGCTGATTACAGTACAGTACTCACATGGGCACTTATGAGCTTTGTTATGATAGAGAGAGCAAAGATCAAGGCAGACGGTGTAGGCGGATACCTGAAGAGCTTCATAAATCCTTTGAATATTATCAGTGAAGCATCAACACCTGTATCCATGTCATTCCGTCATTTCGGCAACATTGCGGGCGGTATCATCATCACCACACTTATTTACGTGGCTTTGACAGGATTATCAAATCTCATTTGTGATGTGGCGATATTCACTATAGGTATCCCTGCGGTACTGTCATTGTACTTTGACCTGTTCACAGGCTTTATGCAGGCATTTATCTTTATCAACCTGACTATGATCTACATAGCAAGTGCCAAGTCCGAATAAACGGATCTGTCAAAAAAGGAGTAATGTATGATTGAATTGATCCTCAGTTTTCTCGGTATAGAGAATATCGAAACATTTTCAAAAGCATTAGTCCTTGCTGCTTCGGCAATAGGCGCAGCTGCCGCAATGGTAGCAGGTCTGGGTCCGGGCGTGGGCGAGGGCTATGCGGTAGGTAAAGCCTGCAAGACCATCGGACGTTATCCCGAAAGCTCAAGTGCTGTAACAAGAACTATGTTCATTGGATGCGCTATATCTGAGTCTATGGGAATATTTGCGTTCGTTGTCGCAATGATCATTATGTTCATCAACCCGTTTATAGAGAACTTGTAAAGGAACATAAAAAATTAATTATTTATCCTCTGCCCCGGGGAGGAGAATGGCGGCGAGCTGCCCCTTTTAAAAAAATTTTTACCGGCGGAGAAAAGGAGTAAGTTATGACTCAGGATATGATTATGACATTAGCTAAGGCTCTGATACTGGCTGGCTCTGCACTTGGTGCAGGTCTTGCAATGATCGCAGGTATCGGACCCGGTATCGGTGAAGGCTACGCAGTAGGTAAAGCCTGTGAGGCTATCGGAAGACAGCCGGAAAGCTCCGGTGCGGTAACAAGAACAATGTTCGTAGGTTGTGCGGTTGCAGAGTCAACGGGTATTTACGCATTCGTTGTTGCCCTCATGATAATGTTTATCAACCCATTTATCAGCAGTCTGTAATGATAAATAAAAAATTATAAAAAGCCGGAGGAAAGTATATAGATGGAAACCAATTTATCCTTTTTATCCATTGATGTCGGCACAATTATCTTTACACTTTGTAATTTGCTGATCCTTTTTTTTGTTTTTAAAAAATTTCTCTTCGGTCGTGTACATAAGATACTGGACGAACGTAAAAATGATGTAGCTGAAAGATTCCAGAAGGCTGATGACGCTATGGAGCACGCTAAAAAGCTTGAGACTGAGTATACAGATCTCATGGAGGGTGCTAAGGAAAAATCAGCAGAGATGATGAGAGAAGCTACTCAGAATGCTCAGAAGCGTTCGGAACAGATACTTGCCGAGGCAAGAGCAGATGCGCAGCAGCGCAAGGCTCAGGCTGAGGAAGAGATCGAAAGAGAAAAGAAACGTGCTCAGAACGAGCTCAAGGGAGAGATCTCCGAGCTGGCAGTAATGGTTGCACAGAAAGTCGTTGAAAAAGAGATCAACGTGAACGATCACGATAGATTTATCAATGATTTTATTGAAAATGTAGGTGATTTGAAATGACAGGCGATGTAGGACATTTATACGCTGAGGCATTATTCGAGCTTTCTTTGGAGCAGAATGATCTTGAAAAGGTGTATAACGATCTGACAGAGTGCAGTAAGGTCTTTGAGGATCACCCCGATCTCGTCACCCTTCTGGATTCACCGGTTGTGATGAAGGATGAGAAGCACAGTATCATAAACAAGGTGTTTGGCGAGGAAAGCGGAACGGTACACGACTTTATCTGCCTTGTGACAGATAAGAACCGTATAAGGTATTTCGGCAAGATAGCGGAGGCTTTCAATGCTCTGTATGATGACCATATGGGAATCAAGGAAATGACTGTTGTAACAAGTGTGCCGCTGAAAGCCGATACCAGAGAAAAGCTTATCTTAAAGCTTGAGGAAAAATCAGGCAAGAAGGTTAAGCTGAAAGAGGAAGTAGACCCCTCTATCATTGGCGGTATTGTCCTGAAAATGGGCGATACCATGATAGATGACAGTGTCAAGGGACGACTGGAATCTATTGCCAGACAGTTAAAAAGCTAAAAAACAAAATAAACATTAGAATGAAGGTGTATTAATGAATTTACGCCCTGATGAGATAACCGATATCATCAAAGAACAAATAAAGAATTACAGCTCGCAGATAGAGCTTCAGGACGTGGGTACTGTAGTTACCGTTGGTGACGGTATTGCTACCATACACGGTCTTGATAACTGTATGTCGGGAGAGCTTCTTGAATTTGAAGGCGGCATATATGGTATGGCTCTCAATCTGGAGCAGGATTTTGTCGGCGCAGTTATGCTCGGTTCAGACGCTGACATAAAAGAGGGCGCACCCGTTAAGAGAACAAGCAGGATCGTATCTGTTCCCGTAGGTGATGAGCTTCTGGGAAGAGTCGTTAATGCTCTGGGTCAGCCTATCGACGGCAAGGGTGCTATCACTACAGATAAAACGGAGCCTATTGAAAAGATCGCTCCCGGTATTATCACAAGAAAGTCAGTACATAAGCCTTTGCAGACAGGTATCAAGGCTATCGACTCAATGATCCCTATCGGACGTGGACAGCGTGAGCTTATAATCGGTGACAGACAGACAGGTAAGACCGCTATCGCCCTTGATACTATCATCAATCAGAAGGGTCAGGATGTTATCTGTATCTATGTTGCTATAGGTCAGAAGCGCTCAACAGTGGCAAATGTTGTTGAGGCTCTGGAAAAAGCTGGTGCTATGAAGTATACTATCGTGGTATCCGCTTCCGCTTCAGAGCTTGCACCTCTGCAGTATATAGCTCCTTATTCGGGCTGTGCTATGGGTGAATACTTCCTGAATCAGGGAAAAGACGTTCTTTGCGTTTATGATGATCTTTCCAAGCACGCTGTGGCTTACAGAGCTTTGTCACTGCTGCTGAAAGGACCGCCGGGACGTGAAGCGTACCCAGGTGATGTATTCTACCTCCACTCCAGACTTCTGGAGAGAGCCTGCTGTCTGAACGAAGACTACGGCGGAGGAAGCCTGACAGCCCTTCCTATCATTGAAACACAGGCGGGTGACGTTTCGGCTTATATCCCTACCAACGTTATTTCCATTACAGACGGTCAGATATTCCTTGAAACAGACCTCTTTAATTCAGGCGTTCGTCCTGCCGTAAACCCCGGTATCTCGGTATCCCGTGTTGGTTCGGCAGCGCAGATAAAAGCAATGAAGAAGGTATCGGGTTCATTGAAGCTTACTTATTCACAGTACAGAGAGCTTCAGTCCTTCTCTCAGTTCGGTTCCGATCTGGATGAGGACACCAAATCAAGACTTGCTTTGGGTGAACGTGTTGTTGAGGTATTGAAGCAAAACAGGAATTCACCTCTTACTGTTGAGCATCAGGTAGTTATTATCTATGCTGTTGTAAACGGATTCTTAAAGGAAGTACCTGTTGAGCGTATCTCTGAGTTTGAGAGAGATCTCTTCGATCATATCGACAATTCCCACCCTGATATACTCAAGTCGATAACAGATACCAAGGATCTTACAAAGGAAAATGAAGAAAAGCTCAAGGAAGTGCTGGGAGATTTTGTAAAGAAATTTACAGCCTGAGCACTGATTACACAATAAAATAAGGCGTGCCGTTACAGGCAGCTATGAATGGAGATCGTTTATGGCTTCTTCAAATATGAAGGATATAAAACGCCGCATCAAGAGTGTCGAAAGCACAAAACAGATAACCAATGCAATGCAGCTGGT
The DNA here is from genome assembly GCA_902783235.1 of uncultured Ruminococcus sp. Taxonomy (GTDB): domain Bacteria; phylum Bacillota; class Clostridia; order Oscillospirales; family Ruminococcaceae; genus Porcipelethomonas. Next base: position 1,499 of record CACZQG010000404.1, on the reverse strand, counting down.
AGCTTCCTCTAAGCTTCGCAAGGCTAAACAGAAGGCTGACAGCTCCAAGCCCTTCTTTAACGCTATGTATGAGACCATGTGTGAGATAGTGAGAGAGGATAAAGCCTTCAGCTCTATCTACACAAGGAAAAATAAAGCAGGCGTTACTCTCATGGTGGTCATTTCAGGTGACAGAGGACTGGCAGGCGGCTTCAATGCTAATGTATTAAAGCTTGCTCAGCGAAGATATGACGAGATCAAAAAGGAGGGCAAGGATGCTGTTATTCTTCCTGTAGGCAAGAAGGCTGTGGAATATTTTGAAAAAAGAAATTTCAAAATAATGACCAGGTATGAAAATATTGCCGAGAGCCTTACTGTATACGGTGCTATGGGTATTGCAGAGAAGATCATTGATGTCTATAACAAGAACAAAATAGACAAGGTGGAGCTTTTCTATACGGACTGTATCTCACCTATCGTTCAGCAGGAAAAGCACGTTGCTGTTCTGCCGGTAGATATTGAAAAGGATACAGAGAATCTGAGTTTGACTCGGTATGAACCATCACCCGAGGAGCTTTTTGACGCTATTATCCCCAAGTACTTAGCAGGTGTACTGTTCGGTGCCATAGTTAATTCATTTGCAGCTGAACAGGCTGCAAGGCGTACCGCAATGGAGAATGCAACGGACAATGCAAACGAGATGCTGTCCAATCTGTCTCTCGTTTACAACCGTGCTCGTCAGGCTGCTATCACTCAGGAGATAACCGAGATCGTAAGCGGCGCAAATGCACAGGAATAACGCATTTGACATATAATCAGGGCAGAGGGTACTGCCATGCTAATGCAAAAGCGTATCATTACAGGATATACGCATCCCAAAACTTATACGGAGGAAATTATGCAGAATACCGGAAAAATCGTACAGATCATCGGTGCGGTCGTTGATATTCAGTTTCCCAAGGACAATCTTCCGAATCTGCTCAACGCTATAGAGGTTGACAATAACGGTACTAAGCTTGTCCTGGAGGTAGCTCAGCATATAGGCGATGACGTTGTAAGATGTATCGCTATGAGCAGCACCGACGGTCTTGTAAGAGGTATGCAGGCTATAGATACAGGTTCACCTATCAAGGTACCTGTCGGCAAGGAGACTCTGGGCAGAATATTCAATCTGCTGGGTGAGCCTGTTGACGAAGGTCAGCCTGTTGAGACCAAGGAAAAATGGAGTATCCACAGAGAAGCTCCAAGCTATGAAGAACAGACCGCTTCCAGTGAAGTACTGGAAACAGGCATCAAGGTAATCGACCTTATCGCTCCTTATCTGAAGGGTGGTAAGATAGGTCTTTTCGGCGGTGCCGGCGTTGGTAAGACTGTACTTATCCAGGAGCTTATCAACAACGTTGCGAACCAGCACGGCGGTATATCCGTATTTACCGGTGTTGGTGAACGTACAAGAGAGGGTAACGACCTCTATCACGAAATGAAGGAAAGCGGAGTTATTGACAAGACCGTTCTGGTTT
>CACZQG010000403.1 GCA_902783235.1 uncultured Ruminococcus sp. | reverse complement strand
TTTTTCAGATTGCCTTCTTATTTGGCGTTCAAATTGCCTCAAATTTCGTTTTAAGCCCTTCGGTCGATTACTTTCCTGTCTTTTTTATATCGCGTCTTAAAACCCCAAAAAAACGCTTGTACCGCTTTTCCTCACATACAAGTTTCAGGCTGTCAGCATAATTCTCGGCATACTCCCGGACATAGAATTCTTTGCAAGACATTTTGGTCTGCTGTTCGCAAGCTTGTTCGATTTGCTGTACAAACAATTCTTTTTCTTCATCGGTCGGGATATACTCTCTTTCATACGCTTTCTTATCTGCATCAATATCATAGAATATTCTTAACTCACCGCTGAATGGTTGATAGTCAGCAAATAGATTCACCCAAACATTATCATCATTATTTACATTAATTCCAAATTTTTTATCAACATCAAACCATTCTTCCATAACGACAAATAAATTGCTGTGTTCAATATTAAGTTCAATATTTTCTCTTATTTCAATATCGCCGCTTTCAAATGTATTAAAATAATCATTTTTCAAAATAATCACCGCCTTATAAAATTCAAAAAGAGCAACCGAAGTTTAGTTTCGATTGCTCTCATGTGTTATTGGTTATTATTAAAATATTTGCTCCTGCTGTCCGCCCGAATATGCGATGTCTTCCGTAACATCATTCCCGATCTCATTGATATTGGTGTATTTCATGTTTTGCTCTGCAATACCCATTAAAATATCAATTCTTGCCGTCAATGCGTTGCAGATTGTGCTTCTTCTCTCATCACTGATAAATTCCGAGCTTTTTAAGATCTCGTTCAGTTCTTCATCAATGCCGTAGAGTTTATCAAAATCAAGCCAGTCAAATGATGATACGAGTTTTATCTGATCGGCATGGTTATCCTTGAAAGGTTTGCATACAGCTTCCCTTGCCCCTGCTTTTATTTGGGTATCGGGAGAATTGAACCACAGTGACGAACCGCTGTCATATATCGGTGCAATACCTACATATTTCAGTGTTTCGGCATTGCGTATAAGCCCGAAGTTGTTCAGGTGTCTGTCCTCATTTACTATGATATAGTCAATGGTTATCATCTTATCAAGGAACTCCTGTATATTGTCAATTCCCAATTCCTTGCAGCAGTTTATATAATGCTCATATTTTGAGATATGATTGGGCTGCTTTTTGGATTTCATGATTTCGTATGCGGTAACAAGCTCCGTATCTCTGTCGATAAAGTCCTCGCAGATACTGTACGGCTTACCGTCTATAAGTGCTGTTGAATATTGCACACACGGGATCCCAAGCCTTTTCATAACGGTTGATGCAAAAGCCTCGTTATATGGTTCCTGCTGAAACGGTTTGCTTCCGCCTTTGAACAGAACTCGCTTATCGTCCACAATCTTCCATTTCTTTTTAAGCCATCCGCCGGATGTGATATCAGGTGACATGAAGTTTATATCCTTAGTACTGTCACTGTTTCCTATCAGCACATCTCCAAAATCTTCCGAGAAGGCATTATCAAAGAAATTTACTTTATCCCATGTGATACCGGAGTTTTCGGGACATATCCAATACTGATCTGACAAGCTCAAACCATAGTTCTTTCCAAGCAGCGGAGTTACGACATTTATCCCAAGCGTATAAAGTATATCAATAAGTCCGTCTCTGCTCATCGGTATTGCTCTTGCTGTCCACCATCTGTTAATGTCATAACGGTCTATGACTCCGTTTGCACATATAACGCCGACAGGAAGATGTTCCGTGCTATATGTTTCATAAAGCCTTGTTATACTTCCTGATATATCATCATATTCAAACGACATTACCGGAATATTCTTGTGCATTAAATTGCATTTCATCAGCAGTCCTCCTCTCTGTATTTTAATTTATTATGGATATATAATTGTTTTTACCACTTTTCTTTTTCTTCCTGAAGCTTCTTGAACTCAGCTATTTCATCTTCATTTGCCTCACGGACATACTCTTTTCCGCAGTCGGGGCATCTGTCCGGTTCTGTTGTTCTTGTAAACTGAAATTTACAAGCTTCGCATATGTAATACTTCATTTGCATTCCTCCACAAAATATATTATACTACAAAATTTTAAAAAAGTCTATCCTAATATAGCATCAAATAAATATGTGGAAAAATTTTAACAATAATAAATCATAGTAAATTTTTCTGTTTTGCTTCATATATGATTTTTGCCATATCACCACGAGTGAATAAATCCATTTTTTCAGCTTGTTCAGATGTTATAAGTCCTCTTTCAACAAATGTATTAATA
>CACZQG010000402.1 GCA_902783235.1 uncultured Ruminococcus sp. | reverse complement strand
TGTCCGTGGGAGCTTCCCACGGACAGCGTCAGGGAGCGTTTCATGAAAAAAAAAAGAAGAAATCATATTTCTACAATAATATTATTGATAGTCTTTTTCGTGGGGCTCTCCGTGATGCTGTATCCTACCGTCAGCGATTTTATTAATTCACAGAACCAGCGGACGGCCATAATAGATTATGATAAAAAACTGGGCAGCATGGAGATAAGCCAGAAGGATAAGCTGCTTAGGGAGGCGGATGAGTATAACCAAAAGCTGCGGTCTGTTCCCGATCCCCTTAATTCCGATGAGCCTGTGAAGGGCTATGAAAATGTATTGGATATAACCGGTACAGGCATTATGGGATATGTTACTATCCCCAAAATCAAAACCGAGCTGCCTATCTATCACGGTACAAGTGAAGAGGTACTGAATGTGGCGGTGGGTCATGTGCAGGGCTCCTCGCTCCCGGTGGGTGGAGTGGGTACTCATGCAGTGATATCCGCACACAGAGGACTTCCTTCCGCTAAGCTTTTCAGCGACCTGGATATGCTGGATGTGGGAGATACCTTCTCCATTACCGTTCTGGACAGAGTTATAAAATATTCCATTGACAAGATCTCAATAATATTGCCGGATGAACTGTCCGCTCTTAAAATAGAAGATGATAAGGATCTGGTGACTCTGGTGACCTGCACTCCCTATGGTATCAATACTCACAGACTGCTGGTGAGAGGCTCACGGATGGAGTCGGATGAAAAGGGATCTGTCCGTGTGGAAGCGGATGCTTTCAGGGTGGAGCCTATGCTGGTGGCTCCATTGGTGGGATTACTTATTTTGACCGTTCTTATTGCTGTTTTCGTGGCAGGCGGCTTCTCTCGTAAGCGGCGCAGACGCAGAGAGCTCCGCAGGGTGCTTAATGACAGCAACGTATATAAAAATGCTAACGACAAAAGGAAAAAAAGAAAGCGACACAGAGGTAAGGGTGGTGATCGTATTGAAAAGTAGAGCAATGATAATTACTGCGCTTATTACCGCAATGCTGAGTTGCTTGTGTCTCGGCATGAATGTAAGTGCCGAAAAAAAGGTGACACTTACTGTTGAGTGTAAGCAATATGATACTCCCCTTGAAGGAATGCCCTGGGATATTTACCGCATTGCTGATTTTAATGATGAGGGCGAGTTCGTACTTACCGAATCATTTAAAAACTATAAAGTAAATATTAACGATCTTAGCACATCTGAGGCAATGGCAGCAGCCGAGACTCTTAATACATACGCTGAAACGGATTATATTCTTCCTCTGGCATCTGATATTGTAGGCGCAGATGGTATTGTGGAGTTTTCGGGTCTTACCTATGGTCTGTACCTTCTCAGCGGAACCGACACGGTGATAAACGGCACAAGCTTTAACCCTGCCCCCTCTCTTATAACTATTGACGAGGGTGTGGGTGATGACGGTATTGCTTATTTTAACTATAATGTATGGGCTAAGCCCAAGATAAAAACACTTCCCGATAAGGACAGGGTGTATAAATTCAATGCCACTGTAAAGCTTTTCTGGGAAAAGGATGATCCTGCCACCCGCCCCGAGTCGGTAAATGTGATACTTACAAAGGATGGGGAGGCTTATAAATCGGCTGTGCTCAGTGCCGCTAACAACTGGACGGTAACATGGGAAAATCTGAATTCCAATTATAAATGGAATGTTATTGAGGAGATAGTTCCTGATGGGTATACTGTAACATATGTTCAGAACGAGATCAATGTAAATCCCGATGACCCAAAGGAGCATGATGTGGAGTTTATTATCACAAACACCGGTAATTATGTTCCTGCCGAAACGACCAAGGCTTCCAAGCCTCTTCCTCAGACAGGTCAGCTGTGGTGGCCGGTACCTGCACTTTCTGCGGCAGGTATGGTGGTATTTGCTGTAGGCTGGGTGCTGAATATATGCAAGAGGAAACATAATGAAAAGTAAAACAGGCATTATTATGATGATATTAGGGGCAATGATGGTAGCAGCAGCATTGTCCCTTGCTGCATATAATTATCATGAGGATAAGGTGGCAGGCGAAACTGCGGTAAGCATTCTGGATGAGCTTGAAAAGGCGATCTCGGATAACGCAAAGCAGCAGGCTGCTGAAGGCACTGTTACTATTCCCGGACAGAAGGTGCAGCAGGCATATGAAGCAACGGATCATGTTATTGTAAATAAGGACAGCCTTGTATCTGTGAGCGAGGATGAAGAAAGCAAAAAACCAAGGTCGATCTATGTGAGCTATCATTACTATGTGGGGATAATCAGTATCCCCGAGCTGGGAATCAGGCTTCCTGTGCTGGACAGCTATGAAGGGGATAATCTAACATATTCCCCCTGTCTTTACAGCGGCTATGCAGATGGTCAGATGATTATATGCGCACATAACTATAATAGTCACTTTGGAAGGATCAAAGAGCTGAGTGCCGGAAGCCGAGTGATATTCACTGATATTTTTGGAAATGAATATGAGTACACAGTGGAGGATATTGAAATAGTTCCCGGCAGCGATTCAAATAAAATGGAATCGGGAGAATGGGACCTCAGCTTGTTTACCTGTACCTTTGACGGCTCTGACCGTGTGACCGTGCGGTGCAGCAGGGAAGATGCTGATTAAAATAATTGAAAAGAACGCTTTTCGAGAAAAGCTTGGCAAAAGCTTTTAATTTCGCTCATACTTCCACTGTAATTGCAGCCGAAAGCTCGAAGAGCAGTTGAAAGAGAATTTAGTACTATATATACGGCTTAGGCTTAGTCTGAGCTATACGCAAAAATGCCAGCCAAAAACGGCTGACATTTTTTATTCTGTTGAGCAGGATGATAATTGCAGCTGAATGCC
>CACZQG010000401.1 GCA_902783235.1 uncultured Ruminococcus sp. | reverse complement strand
CAGTATGCCTGCATCGATTTTGTACAATCTAACGAAAAATCTGACGGTCAATCTGACGCACAATCTTTGTGCGGTATTGCCTTAAATGTGCGGCATTGCCTAAAATATAATTGAATGTGAATTTTCAAAATTTTTTTGAAAATTTGAAAAAAATCTGCCAAATGGACTTTACATTATCCGGTTTTTAGTGTACAATAATAATATATAGTATATTATCATCGATAAAATTTTTTTATTTAAAGAGGTGCAGATATGGAACCAAAATATAAAAGGATACTTTTAAAACTTTCCGGCGAAGCACTGGCAGGAGAAAAGAAATTCGGACTGGACTATGATGTTATAACGGAAATATGCAAGAGCATCAAAAAATGTGCTGAAGCAGGCGTACAGTTGGGAATCGTAGTAGGCGGCGGTAACTTCTGGAGAGGACGCTCCAGCGGAGGTATGGACAGAACAAGAGCTGATCATATGGGTATGCTGGCAACTACAATTAATGCTCTGGCTATTGCTGATGTACTTGAATCCCTTCAGATGAAGGTCAGAGTTCAGACCGCTATAACCATGCAGCAGGTAGCAGAACCATATATCAGGAATAAGGCACTGGCTCATATGTCAAAGGGAAGGATAGTTATATTCGGCTGCGGTACAGGCAATCCTTTCTTCTCTACAGATACAGCAGCTGCACTTCGTGCGGTGGAAATCGAAGCGGATATGTTTTTCAAGGCAACTATGGTTGATGGGGTATATAATAAGGATCCTCATAAATTCCCCGATGCTGTGAAATATGAACAGCTTACATTCAGTGATGTACTTAACGGTGAACTTGGTGTTATGGATAGTACTGCTGCTACCATGTGCCGTGACAATGATATGAGTATGCTGGTATTCGATCTTTCCAGACCGGATAACATACTGGATGCAGTAATGGGAGAAAAAATTGGTACTATCGTAAAGGAGAAATAAGCAATGGCTATGAATGAAAGAATAAAAAAAGCAGAAGAAAAGATGAATAAGTCTGTAGACAGACTTCAGAATGAATTTGCAGCGATAAGAGCCGGCAGAGCAAATCCGGCAGTGCTTGATAAGGCAATGGTGGATTACTACGGTGTTCCTACACCTATTAACCAGATGGCTGCTGTTTCCGTATCGGAATCAAGAATACTTCTTATACAGCCCTGGGATGTATCTACATTAAAAGCTATCGAGAAGGCTATTATGACCTCAGATATCGGTATAACTCCCACAAATGACGGTAAAGTAATAAGACTTGTGTTCCCTCAGCCTACTGAGGAGAAGCGTAAAGAGCTTTGCAAGGAAATAAAGAAGTACGGCGAGGAAACAAAGGTTGCTGTCAGATCAGTAAGACGTGATGCCATCGAGGATATCAAGAAGATGAAAAAAGAAGGAGAGATCACTGAGGACGATCAGAAGGATCTTGAAAATGAGGCACAGAAGCTGACAGATAAATTCTGCAAGAACATAGACAGTCTTGTGGCTGAAAAAGAAAAGGAAATAATGAGCATTTGATTCATCGACAGGTAAACGATAAATGGCTATATTTGGAAAAAAGAAAACTGAAATAACACTTCCGGAAAAGTTGCCGGAGCATATCGCTTTTATAATGGACGGCAACGGCAGGTGGGCTAAAAAGCGTGCTATGCCAAGGAAATTCGGACACCGAGAGGGTGCCAAGACCTTCAAGAAGATAATGCGCTATTGTAAGGATATAGGTATAAAAAATGTGTCCTTTTATGCTTTTTCCACAGAGAACTGGAAGCGTCCGAAGGAAGAGGTTGAAGCGATAATCGAACTGTTCAGAGAGTATATCTTAGATGTATGGAACTACATCGGTGAGGATGTGAGGGTACTGTTTCTTGGGGATAAGACCTTCTTTGATGAGGATCTTCAAAACAAGATGAACGAACTGGAGGAGGAAACTAAGAACAGACGTGAGATGACTATGCTCCTTGCCATAAACTATGGCGGACGGGATGATATAGTACACGCATCCAAGGTGCTTGCCGAAAAGGTGAAGAACGGAGAATTAAGATCCGAGGATATAACCGAGGATCTGTTTCAAAGCTATCTGTACACCCTTGATGTTCCCGATGTGGATCTTATGATAAGACCCAGCGGCGAGCAAAGGATCTCTAACTTTCTGATATGGCAGTCAGCATACGCAGAGTTTTATTTTACAGATATACTCTGGCCGGATTTTTCCACTGATGATCTGAACGATGCTATAATCGAATTCGCAAGCAGATCAAGAAGATTCGGAGGTGTTTGATATGCTCACCAGGATATTATCTGCTGCTGTAGGTATAGTTATTGCCATTGTGGTGCTCATATTCCATGATACCCCCTATGTGCTGAATACTGCGGTCGCCTTGTTATCTGCCGGTGCCGTTTATGAGGTAATGAAGGCAGGCAGATGTACGGGTATGAAGATCACTTTTGCTTTGTCTATGGCTTATGCCCTGGGATACCCTTTCTCCATAGTAACAAGATACAGCTTTATGGTAACTATGATATACGTAATACTTGTATTCTGCGGATTCATAATGAAGCATAAGTATTACAGATACGAAAAGGTATTTTTCTCACTGGCAGCATCGCTTCTTATTACTAATTCTATGTGTACTCTTATTTCCCTTCATATATTGGGAGGAGTAAATGGAATCATGTATCTTATAATGGGTCTATGCGGAGCATGGCTGGCAGATTCCGGTGCTTATTTTGTAGGTACTTTTATGGGTAAAAAGAAGCTGTGCCCGGAGATAAGTCCTAAAAAGACAGTTGAAGGATTTATTGGCGGGATACTCATCACGGGCTTTCTTTTTGTACTAATAAGCTTTGTATATACAAAAATAGTTTCATTTGATGTGAATGTCAACTACTTTGCCGTATGTATATTGGGAATGCTTCTGGCGGTGATCGGCACAGTTGGTGACCTGTCTGCTTCAATGATAAAGAGACAGTGTGACATAAAGGATTACGGCAATATAATGCCGGGACACGGTGGAGTAATGGACAGATTTGACAGTGTGCTGTTTGTAGCTCCTACCATGCTGGCATTTGTGTCGGTATTCAACATTTATAAATGATAATATACCGCACAAAAACTGATCGTGGCTTTTGTGCGGTAGTTATTGATCCCCCAACTAAATCTTGAATTTTCTGCTTGTCTAAATACTGAACTTCTGCGTTGGAAAGGCTTGAAATATGCCAGCATT
>CACZQG010000400.1 GCA_902783235.1 uncultured Ruminococcus sp. | reverse complement strand
ACGAGTATTCCTGCGGCTTTCTTCCTTGATAAATTTCCTCTCTGCCTTCGTCTTTTTGGCAAGCTTTAATTGGGGGAGCAATAAAAAAGGTCGTTTTTCGGGAAAAGCTTCGCAAAAGCTTTTAATTTCGCTCATACTTCCACTGCAATTGCAGCTGAAAGCACGAAGAGCAGCTAAAAGGGGAATTTATGTACAGTCTGATGTATACGCCAAAAATGCCAGCCCAAAAACGGCTGGCATTTTTTAGCTGTCAATTCTTTTTTATCAGGTTGACTTAAATCTTTTTTCAAAAAAATATTGACATTTTTAATAAAAATTGGTATAATATAGTTAAAGTTTATATATGTAATATAACTCACAACTTATGTTCCACGCTATATAAGCGGTGATCATCTTAGTCTTTCGGATCCGGGATCGGTCCCCGCTGAAAGATAAGGGGACGCTGCCGCTTATTTAAGCAAATTAAAATGCCTGAACAGGCAGCAGGGAGGTTTAACATGAAAAAAAGGATAGGTATTCTCACAAGCGGCGGTGACTGCCCGGGACTTAACGCAACCATCAGAGGTGTTGCCAAGGCTTGCTACGAAATGATGGGTGAGGACAATGTTGAGATCGTAGGAATATCAGAGGGATATTATGGTCTTATCAACAATATCTGCCGTGATATGAGACCGGAGGAGTTCTCCGGCATACTCACAAGAGGCGGCACTATACTTGGTACAAAACGCCAGCCCTTTAAGCTAATGCAGGTAATAGGCGATGATAATATCGATAAAGTCAAGAATATGAAGGAGACCTATAAAAAGCAAAAGCTGGACTGCCTTCTGACTCTTGGAGGAAATGGTACTCATAAGACATCGCATTTGCTGTCTGAGGAGGGACTGAATGTTATAGGTCTGCCAAAAACTATTGACAATGATATTTACGGTACTGATGTTACCTTCGGTTTCCATACTGCTGTTGACACTGCTACCGATGCAATAGACAGACTTCATACCACCGCAAACAGCCATTCCCGTATACTTATCTGTGAGGTTATGGGCAACAAGGCAGGCTGGCTTACACTGAATGCAGGTATTGCAGGCGGTGCGGATATTATCCTTATCCCTGAGATACCATATGATATAGAAAAGGTGTGCGAATCTGTTATAAAAAGGCGTGACAGCGGCAAGAACTTCTCTATCGTAGCCGTTGCCGAGGGCGTATTTGACAAGACGGAAGCTAAAATGAAAAAGAAGGAACGTGCAAGACTTCGTGCAGAAGCAGGCATAACCACCGCTACTACCCGTATAGCTGCACAGATACAGGCTAAGACCGGTCTTGAGACCAGAGCCTGCGTGCCCGGTCATATGCTCAGAGGCGGCAGCCCCAGCGCTTATGACAGAATACTCGCTACTCAGTTCGGCGTTCACGCTGCCAAACTTATCTCTCAGGAAAAATACGGCAGAACAGTCGCTAAGATAGGCGGTAAGATCACCGCTAACAAGCTCGCTGATATCGCCGGAAAAACTAAGTTCGTAGACCCTGACGACGTACTTGTTAAAACAGCTAAAAACCTTGGTATCTCCTTCGGTGATTGATAACTGACTCTATGGTCGCTTTTTTTCAAAAAAGCGACCTTGTCAATTCTTTTGAACAGAGATCAGGATAAAAAGAAACGCCCTTAAAAAAGGGCGCACAGACAAAAATGATTTTATGGATAGATAAAAAGATATAGAGGGGGAATTTGACAATACCGTAAATACAGTATCGTCTAAAGGATTGAGTGAAGAATTATTAGCTTCTTCGCTGACCATGTATATAGTATATCAGCCCTACCTTAAAATAGTCTTAAAAAAATAGGCAATACCCAAAAGAAGCTGCATAATACGGTCTTTGTTGGATATTGCCTTAAAGTTTATTTATGTTATCATTTCAGCTGCTCTTCGTGCTTACAACTGCAATCACAATGGAAGTAAGAGCGGTCGGTGAGCCGACCTGACAATTCGCTCTCATACCTTGAGTAACTTGCTTTAATTTGTCCCGACCGGCAGCGTAATTGCCTCGCAAGTCTTTTAAAAATATGTTTTTTCAAGTGATGTGTGCGAAACGGATCAAACGGCACCGTTTGTTGCTAAGCTTTTCTCGAAAAGCGTTTTTTTTAGATCTGATTTACAAGGGAAAAGTATTAATTTACAGCTGCCTCCAGGGCTATTTCCATCATGTCGGTGAAGGTAGTCTGTCTGTCCTCTGCGGAAAGCGAAAGACCTCTCAGGGGACAGTCTGAGACTGTGGCTATGCACAAAGCGTTCTTACCTGCTCTTGCAGCGTTCATATACAGGGCTGCTGCTTCCATTTCCACTCCCAGAACGTTCATTTTCTGCCAGTCAGCCGTGGTCTCTCCGTCATCATAGAAGGTATCGCTGGAGAGTATATTACCCACATGATAGGAACATTTTTTTGCCTTAGCCGCTTCTACAGCCTTATACAGCAGCTCATATGAGGCGATGGGAGCATATGTTCCGGGGAGCTTGAACTGGGAAGCATAATTTGAATTGGTACACGCCCCCATTGCAATAAGAACATCACGCAGCTCCACCGTGTCTGCAATAGCACCGATAGTACCGATCCTTATGATGTTGTCTACGTCATATTCGTGAAACAGCTCATATGAATATATACCGATAGAAGGCATACCCATACCGCTGCCCTGCACGGATATTTTCTTTCCTTTGTATTCTCCTGTATAGCCCAGCATACCCCTTACCTGATTGTAGCATACCGGGTTTTCAAGGAAATTTTCAGCGATAAACTTTGCTCTCAGGGGATCTCCCGGCATGAGAACGGTTTTGGCGATATCGCCCTTGTTTGCACTGTTATGCGGTGTTGACATAAAAATCTCACTCCTTAAATCAAAGCGGAGGGTGCTGCCCTTATTCCGCTGTACTAATATGAGCCGCACCATCAGGTACGGCTCTTTTGATCACATATCATTTCTGTTTTCCAATGCCTTGAAAAGTGTTACCTCATCGGCAAATTCCAGATGTCCCCCTACAGGTATACCGAAAGCAAGCCTTGTGACCCTGACCCCCAGAGGTTTCAGGAGCTTTGCGGTATACATGGCTGTAGCCTCGCCCTCCACTGTGGGATTGGTAGCCATTATGATCTCACTGGTGTTTCCGTCAACACGGGAAAGCAGCTCCTTTATTCGTATATCATCCGGACCTATTCCGTTTATAGGTGAGATAAGACCATGTAAAACGTGATATGTCCCTTTGTACTCGTTTGTACGCTCAAATGCGGATACATCCTTGGGAGATTCCACAACACATATAAGGGACTTGTCACGGTTCAGATCGTCACATATGGGACATATATCATTTTCCGTCAGATTGCAGCATACCTTGCAGTAGCCTACATCCTTTTTTACCGAAAGTATGGCATCGGAAAATTTCCTTGCATCCTCATCGCTCATGGACATCACCGCATAAGCCAGCCTCTGGGCTGTCTTCATACCGATACCGGGGAGCTTTGCGAATTGCTCGGATAGTATAACAAGCGGCAGTGCGCCCGTATCAGCCATATCAGAATAATCCGGGGAGAGCCACGCCGCCGGTGATCTTGTTCATTTCTTCTTCTGTAGTTGTCTCAACATCATTCATAGCTGCGTTGATAGCACTTACAATAAGATCCTGGAGCATTTCGGGATCAGCAGGATCAATGACCTCGGGCTTGATGGAAAGTGACTTTATGTTCTTGGCACCGGTAACTACTACCTCAACTGCGCCGCCGCCTGATGTAGCGGAGAAGTCTCTTCCCTCGATATCCTGCTGAAGTGTTGTGATCTCATCCTGCATCTTCTGAGCCTGCTTTATCATTGAGTTCATATTTGAAGCTCCGCCTGCGTTCTTAGGTATTCTTGATTTCATAGTTTTTGATCTCCTTATTTTTTACTTTATTGTTTTGATCCGGCGGCATTATCCGCCGTTTAGGGCAATATCATTCAGCTCCCCGCAGGGATATATGAGTATTGCTTTATTCCACAGCGGTATCTATCCCGCTGTTTACAGCTTTTTCAATAAGTCCTTCGGCTTTCTTTTCTTCTTCTGCCGCTGCCGAGCATCTCGCTCTTACCACATATGGCTTACCCATTACCCTTGCAATGGCTTCACGCAGCTTTGAGGAGTTATCCTCTGTTTTGAAAAGCTTGAGGAAAAATCGGTTCTTTGTGTCAATAAGCATTATATTCTTGTGTACAAATGCCCTTGAATCTGCCAGTGCTCCCGATAATGAAGGGGAAAGCTCCTTCAGGGTATCCAGTATCTCTGTCCACTCCAGCAGAGGCTTGAAATCCGATGCTTTCAGTGTTTTCATATCCACTGCCGGCTGGGGTTCATTGCTGCTTTCTGGCGGTACAGCAGTCTGCCGGCTGCTTAGCATATTTACTGCTGTGGCTTTTGCAGTCTGTTCTGTGATTTTTTCCGGTGCAGCTTTATATACAGGTACCGGTCTGGGCGTACACAGCTTTATAAGACACATTTCCAGCTCTATGCGCTTGCTGAGTGCTTTTGACATTCGTGCTGAGCAGTCCTGCAGTACAGTAAGCTTGTACATTATATCATCCAATGATATTTGTTCAGCGATCATTTTCAGCCTTTCCTTTTCTCCCGGCATACAAGCTATAAGAGAAAGGTTTTTGGGTGATACCTTGATAAGCATGAGATCACGGAACATATCCGTCAGCTCGGTGCAAAGTCTGCTCATATCCTTTGACATGGAATACAGTCTGTCTGCGGTCTCCAGCGCATCACCGGGCTGCTGCTTTACTGCGGCTTCTATCATTTCAAAAAGGCTGTCACGTCCTGCAATACCTGCTGCTGCCGATACTGTATCACTGTCTATCATATCAGAATAGGCAGCGCACTGATCCAGAAGCGACAGGGCATCTCTCATTCCGCCGTCGGAAAGATTGGCAATAAGAGCTGCGGCTTCCTCTGTCAGGGAAAGCTTTTCCTCTCCTGCAATGAACAATAGCCTTTTTTGTATATCCTCAGAGAGTATACGTCTGAAATCGAACCGCTGACATCTTGAGGTTATTGTGGGCGGTACTTTGTATACCTCGGTAGTTGCCAGTATAAATTTAACATATTCCGGAGGCTCTTCCATTATTTTCAGAAGGGCATTAAAGGCGTTGGGGGTGAGCATATGCACCTCGTCTATGATATAGACCTTGTATCTGCATCTTTCGGGAGTGTATACCGCACCGTCACGCAGATCTCTTATATCATCAACGCCGTTATTGGAGGCTGCATCTATCTCAATGATATCGGATAATGCAAAGTTATCCGCATCACGGCATATCTCGCATTCAAGGCATGGACTGCCGTTTTTTTCATTGGGACAGTTCACCGCTTTGGCAAATATACGGGCACAGGTGGTTTTTCCGGTACCTCTTGATCCCGTAAACAGGTAAGCGTGTGCCGTTTTCCCGTTTTGTATCTGATTTTTCAGCGTTGTGGTTATGTGCGGCTGAGAGATCACATCATCAAAAGAAAGCGGCCGCCACTTTCTGTAAAGAGCGGTGTACACAAAAAACCTCCGTAAGCTATAGATATAGTAAAATTCCGGAACATAGGTGTGCAGGCTTGCTGCGGCACACAAAACGATCCGCTTAATGCTGCTCGGTTCCCCGCCTGACATGGTTCACGGT
>CACZQG010000399.1 GCA_902783235.1 uncultured Ruminococcus sp. | reverse complement strand
GTGTTTCTATCCAAATCAAAGATTTGGTGAAACACTGGCAAATAACAAAGAAATGCTGAAACATTAACTAACAAATCAAACAGAACCATCCGGAAGCAATAAAAAATGCGTAATGCGTAATGCGTAATGCGTAATCATCGGTGTGCCTGCGGCACGAATTATTATAGCAAAGCGAACCGGAAATTGCTTTCGTTGGAATAAAAATAATATTAAACACACATAATTACAAATATTTTTAAATTATGATTTTAATATTATTTCAACGATAGCATAACCGGTTCGCTTTGCTTTCAGATATTGTCGGCTTTGCCGACACCATTGATTACGCATTACGAATTACGCATTACGAATTACGAATTAGAGAGAGGCGCATTAGAAAAAAGTCCCCACAAACCCGCAGGTCTGTGAGGCTTTTATCACACTTTTTCGTGCATCTTTTTAAGGAACATCTGTGTACGCTGATTGGAAGGAGAATCTATCACCTGCTGGGGTGTTCCCTCCTCAACTACTACTCCCTCCGACATAAAGATAACACGATCCGAAATATTTTTCGCAAACTCTATCTCGTGGGTAACTATCACCATTGTCATTTTTTCCTCGGCTATCTCACGGAGTATCTTCAGCACCTCCGAGGTAAGCTCCGGATCCAAAGCACTGGTCGGCTCATCGAAAAACAGCATTCTGGGCTTCATAGCAAGAGAACGGGCTATAGCCACCCGCTGCTGCTGTCCTCCAGAAAGCTCACAGGGATATGCGCTGCCCCTGTCTGCAAGTCCGATCTTCTCCAGCAGTACCTTAGCCTCGGAAAGCACCTCGTCCCTGTTTCTTCCCTGTACCTTTATGGGGGCATCAGTTATATTCTGAAGCACGCTGCGGTGGGGAAACAGGTTAAAATTCTGGAATACAAGGGAAAAATACCCCTTGATCCTTTTCATATCCTGCTTTGAGGCATATCTCACCCTGCCTGAGCTTTCGGTCATGGCTTTTTCTCCGCAGTAGGATATCTCTCCCCCATCGGGTGTTTCAAGAAAGGTCATACATCTGAGAAATGTGGATTTTCCCGATCCCGAAGGTCCTATTATGGAAATGACCTCGCTCTCATTAACAGTCATGTTCATATCCTTTAGTACTTCTATCCCGTTAAAGCTTTTTCTAAGATTCTCTATTTTTAATATTTCCATTTTAACCTACCTCATTATCTGTAATAGCCAAGCTTTTTCTCAAAGCGTTCCATGACAAATGCAACTATGAAGTTGAATACATAGTAGAACACTCCGGCGATAAACAGGGGCATCATTGTTGTTCTGGCTGCTGCCACCTGCTTTGCAAGGGTAAACATTTCTGTATACGCTACTGCGAATGCAAGAGAGGTATCCTTAACAAGGGTTATGAATTCATTGGTTATTACGGGGATGATATTCTTTACCACCTGAGGTACGCCAATATGCCAGAAAGCGGTAAAGCGTGAATATCCCAGTATTTCCGCCGCTTCATACTGTCCCCGTGGCAGAGACTGTATACCTGCACGGTATATCTCCGCAAAATATGCCGCATAGTTCAGTGAAAATCCGATTATTACCGCAGCAAAGCGATAGCCCGATGAGGTCTGCACACCAAACAGGAAATAAGGTCCGAAGAATACCACAAGAAGCTGGAGCATCAGAGGAGTACCTCTCATAACAGATATGTAGAACCTGAATATCATGCTCACTATCTTTTTCTTTGACATTCTTCCCAGAACTATAAGCATACCCAGGGGAAGGGCAAATATAAGGGTCAGCAGGAATATAGCCAGGGATGCCAGCAGTCCTCCTGACAGCTCCTTTGATATATCAAGGAATGAATCAAAAAATCCTTGTTCATTGCCTTTTTCGCTTTCCTTATCAAGATATGCGTCATCAGGGGAAAGGCAGACGCTGGAGCTCAGCTCCCACTTTTCGGCTATCCTTCCGAAGCTGCCGTCATCCAGCATCTGAAGCAGAGTACTCTCCACCTCATCTCTCAGCTGAGTATTTCCAAGGAGAAAGCCCACGCCGTACTTTTCGGAGGAAAGCTCCTCCTCCAGTATCCTGAATTTGTCCCCTCTTTGCGCCACCTGATAGTTGGCAACGCCGTAATCCAGACAAATTGCGTCCACAGCTCCCGATTCCAGATTGAGAAAGGCACTGTTGTAGTCCCCTACCTGCTGCAGCTCATTGAAGGATTTTGCCAGTGCCAGATTCTTTTCCTCTGCGTCCTCACCTGTAAGTGCTGCCAGGGCGGAGCTGTCTGCCTGTACACCCACATTTTTTCCTGAAAGGTCGCTGAGAGCCTTAATATCCGACTCATTGGCTACCACTACCACCTGAGAGTTGTTTACATAGGGAGTAGTCCAGGTATATGCATCCTCTCTGCCGTTGATGGTAAAGCCGTTCCATATACAGTCAATAGCTCCGGTTTTAAGCTCCATATCCTTTGAATCCCAGTCGATAGGCTGCTTAACCAGTGTCCAGCCCTTACGGTCGCACACCTCCTGCGCCAGATCCAGGTCAAAGCCCACATATTCACCGCTGTCATCCTTGTAGCCGTAGGGGGGAAATTCCGCATCAAATCCCACGGTGAATTTTCTTTCACTGTCCGCAGTCACCACCATACGGGAGGCGGTGCCGGCGCACAGCATCCAAGCAGTCACAAGACCTATCATTATAAGCAATAGTCTTTTTCTCTGCTCTCTTAAACTTTTCATGTCATTTCTCCTTTAATAGCATCAGGCTTACCGTGAAGGAAGCTGATCCTTGCTGCTTTTTCTGTTTTCAATAAATCTGATACCCAAAAGCACGGCTGCCATAAGTACTATGGACACACCCAGCACCACAAATACATTGCTTATAAATCCCGATATAAGATATCCCACGGCGCACACTCCTGCCACCGTGAACACATAAGGCATCTGGGTGGAGACATGATTTACATGGTCGCACATGGCACCTGTTGATGCCATAATAGTGGTATCGGAAATAGGTGAACAATGATCGCCGCACACCGCACCTGCAAGACAGGCAGAGATGCAGATTATTACCATTTCGGGGATAACTCCGGTCTGCTCGGTTTTGGCAAGATCTGCTGAAAATACGTTGGTGATTATGGGGATAAGAATACCGAAGGTTCCCCATGAAGTACCTGTAGCAAAGGAAAGTCCGATAGCAACAAGGAAGAGTATGAGGGGCAGTAGTATCTTTACCGCTGTCATGCTTTCAACCAGGGATGAAACAAAGGGTCCTGCCTGTAAAAGTGAGGTCATGGCATTAAGTGTCCATGCAAATGTGAGTATCAGTATTGCAGGTACCATCTGCTTGAAGCCGGAGGCGATACTGTCCATACAGTCATTAAAGGTCAGCACTCGTCTGATCATAAAATAAATGAAAACAATAATAAGTGCGCCGATGGATCCCAGTGCCAGACCGTAGGAGGCATCACATTCCGCAAAGGCGGTCACAAAATCAACTCCGTCAAAGAATCCCCCGGTATAGATCATACCCGTAACGCACAGGGCAATAAGCAGCAGGATGGGGATAATAAGGTCGATCACCTTACCCTTGTTATGCTGCGGCTTGTCGTCCTCCGGGTACACCTTATTGCGTGTGGTAAAAAGGTCGCCCCGTCTTGCGTTGTCCTCATGCTTTTTCATCAGACCGTAATCCATACCGCTGACAGAAATGAATACTACCATTACTATTGTAAGGATAGCATACAGGTTATAGGGTATAGTGTTGATAAAAAGCTGTATGCCGTTTACGCCCTTTACAGTACCGCTTACCGCTGCCGCCCATGAGGATATGGGGGCTATGATACATATGGGAGCCGCTGTTGCGTCAATAAGATATGCAAGCTTTGAGCGTGAGATCTTATGCTTGTCGGTTACGGGACGCATTACCGATCCCACTGTAAGGCAGTTGAAGTAATCGTCCACAAATATCAGGGCACCCAGCAAAAATGTGGCAAGACTTGCCCCCCTTCTGCTCCTGATATGCTCGGAAGCCCATTCACCGTAAGCACGGCTGCCTCCTGCCTTATTCATGAGTACCACTATAGTTCCCAGCACTACCAGGAATATAAGGATGCCCACGTTGTATGAGTCGGCTATTCTTGAGATAAAGCCGTCCCTGACCACGGTATCAAATACGCCTGTGACCCCTGAGCCGGAGGAGATACCGTAAATGACACCACCGGTGATTATACCGATAAACAGTGAGGAATATACCTCCTTGGTAATAAGTGCCAGTCCAATGGCTACCACCGGGGGAAGCAGTGACCAGAGAGAGCCGACAGCCTGAGTAATGGGAGACTGTATAAAGCACCCTGCAATAAACAGCAGCACCATTACACCAAAAATGATTTTTGACAAATGCTTTTTTAATAACATTTTCTTTTCCTTTCCCGTACTCCCTTATCTGTTGCATGATCCATATGTTTTCCCGTGATAAAGGCATACAGTGCTATTATTTTAAAGGGTAAATGCATCACCTTCTATTATATCACATATTTCGACAATGTCAAGGTTATTGCTAATGAGCTGCTTATTAATGCGCTTAAAATAATTCGTAATGCGCCTCTCTCTAATTCGTAATTCGTAATGCGCCTCTATCTAATTCGTAATTCGTAATGCGTAATGCGTAATCAATGGTGTCGGCAGAGCCGACAATATCTAAAGCAAAGCAAACCGGTTTTTGCTTTCGCTGAAATGATATTAAAATCATAATTTATAATTCTTTTTTGGAATTTCTTATTTTTATTTGCTCCTGTTAGGTTCTGTTTTTTATAATAGTTCACGATTTGAAATATCTGATTGTACTTGTTTACGGATGGTTCTGTTCATTATGTTTTTATTTGTTTCAGCGTTTCTATGCTATTCGGCAAAGAAACGCTGGCAAAGAAAG
>CACZQG010000398.1 GCA_902783235.1 uncultured Ruminococcus sp. | reverse complement strand
TATCATGGTCATAGTAATTTTCATGCAAAGATTAGTTTTAGCTAACCACCATTAGTTATTATATGCTAACTTTGTGGGTTTGTCAAGAGGCTTACGCAATAATTGTTATTTTATCACAATTCAGAATGCCGCCTCTGCATTTTTATATATCATATGCTGTACAATTTTAAGGCAATACCGCACAAAAATTGGGCGGTATTGCCTTAATAATTATTCTGTGCCCTTCAAAGCCTCCACCATATCTATCCTCTTATTCTTATTGGATACCATAAAGCCAACTGCCAATGTTACAGCAAAGGTTACAGCTGCACCTATGACATATGTAAGAAGGTTCACATTTACTATCAGCTCATATTCGGGTGCCAATGCCTTCATCAGGTAATACAGCACAGCGTACCCCAAAGGCATTCCGATTATGATACCGAATACACTTACCCAGAAATTCTGACTTACCAGCAGATTTCTTATCTTTTTATCCTTGAAGCCCAGCACCTTCAGAGTTGCCATTTCTCTGTACCTCTCGGTATAACTCATTATACCGAGATTATAAAGTACAACGATGCCCAGTATGATTCCGCCGCCTATAAACATGAATATCATAGTATATAGTATCTCCATAAAACTGTCAAAGGATTCCATAAGCTTGGATTTCGACTGAACGCTCTTTATCGCATCATCAGTGGGTATTTCCTCCTTTGACAGATCTGTATAAACACTGTCGGGAATATACGGAAGACCAAGCTTCTCCGACTGTGATCTGGTAATTACGATACTCTTGGTCGTGCTTCTTATTATTCCTGAGATCTTCATGGTTATATTATCATCAGTACCATAAGGGGAAACGGTTATCTCATCACCCTTATCAAGATCATAGCTGTCAGCGATCCTCCTGCATATATATGCGCCGCTGTCATCTATTGAAAAATCCTTGCCGTCATCATCAATAAGCTTTACCATATCCTTATGAACATCGTATATATCAAGAGATACTGCTTCATCATCTATCTGAACACTGATGGAACGACTGCTGTCACCGTCATATCTGCGTACCAGATCCTCACGGCTGCTTATATCCGCATCATCCGAAAGATATATCCTTGATTCATAATTTATTGCCTTGTCATAATACAGATCCAGAAATGAATCCAGAGTATCCTTCATTCCAAGAACTGCCACAACAATAACTACACAGCCCAGAATGCCAAGTATACTCATTGCCGTTCTTGATTTATGTCTTACAATATCACGCATATTCCAGCGTATACCGAAAGGCAGCTTATGGAAAAAGCCGAATCGTTCTATAAACATCGCCTTCATCTTCTTTGGGGAATAGGGTCTGAGGGCATCGGCTGCTGTACCCCTGAGCATCTTCTTGACCGACAGAAAGCCGATAATAGTAAGAAGAATTATTATACCCCCAATAACAGCATAACAGAATAATGGCATAGAAAGTCTCCAATAAGGCATATCAAAATATGTTCCCATTGCCCCATTGGGGTTCATGATATACCAGCACAAAAGGAAGCCAAAGCCAATACCAAGTGCAGAGCCCAATGCGCCTATAAACAGCGCATAGAAGGTGTAATGCCGAAGTATGCGCCTGTCCTTGAAGCCCAGTGCTTTAAGAGTACCTATCTGTGTTTTTTCCTTTGCAGCTATCCTGTGCATGGTAGTTACCATTGTGAGAAAAGCAATAAGCAGGAAGAGTACAGGGATTATGAGACCCATAGTCTTTCCCTCATCCGATTCACCGGCAGGTCCGGCATAAGAGATAACATCATCCTTTGGTACCACCAGCATAGTCTCTTCAAGAGCCTCATCCACCTTCTGAGATATTTCCCTTTTATCCATATCCGATAAAATGTGTATCTGAGGATAATACTCCCCGCTCACTTTATTCTCATACATCTCCGGGGAAATATAGGCAAATCCATGTGCACCGAAATCAGGCATGAGCTGTGTCTCATCACGAACACATATGAGATATTCGCTTGACTTTACAAGTCCCTTGACAGTTCCGCTTATATCTGTATTGTTCCATGAAAGAGAAAGCTTGTCACCGATGCTGATATCATTATTCTCAGCGTATATCTGTGAAAGCCATATGCCGTCACTGCTGTTTTCATCATACTGCTCCCCTTCCATTACAATAAAATCCGATATATTTTTGTTTTCCGTTATCGCAAGGGAAAGAGAATCTCCCTTGCGTCCGTTAACATCAGCAGTCAGTGCGGCAAATCTGCCGGCATCAGACACACCGCTTATATTCTTTACCTTTTCAAGCTGCTCGGAGGTAAAACTCTTTTCCCACATCAGCCTGTAATCGGCAAAATGCGTTTCATCATAAAATGTCCGGGTGTTGTCTTCTATAGCTACCCATTCCATATTAAATCCTACAAAAACGCCGATACCCAGCATAATCATAATAGTCATTGATATAAACTGAGCCTTGTAAAGCAGCATAGTGCGCCATAGTTTTTTTCTCAGCATGATTACACCCCTTTTACCAGTCTATATCATCAGCAGAAACAGGATCATCCTGCTTTTCATGAGATACTATCCTTCCGTTTTTAACATGGATCACCTCATCTGCCATTTTTGCAATATTCTGATTATGAGTAACAATAACAATGGTCTTGCCGTATTCTCTTGCCATTTTAAGCAGGAGCTTGAGAACCAGCACACCTGTCTGTGAATCCAGTGCACCTGTAGGTTCATCACACAGGAGTATCTTGGGATTTTTGGCAAGAGCTCTTGCAATGGAGACCCTCTGCTGTTCACCGCCGGACAATTCAGAAGGAAAATTTTTAAGGTGATCTGCAAGACCTACTTCCTCTATCATTTTTGTTGCAGACAAGGGATCGGGAGAAATCTCTTTTACCAATGTTACATTTTCATGTACCGTAAGAGTAGGTATAAGATTATAAAACTGAAATACAAAGCCAACAGTTGAGCCTCTGTATTCTGCAAGCTCATCCCTTGAAAGAGTTGAGATATCCTTGCCTTCGACATATATTTTTCCGCTTGTGGGACTGTCAAGTCCGCCCAACATATTCAGAAGGGTACTTTTACCTGCTCCGGAAGGCCCCAGTATGACCACAAATCTGCCTTCCTCCAGTTCCATATCAACACTGTCCAGTGCCTTCTGTTCATGATCACCGCTTTTGTAGATACGAGTGACCTTATCAAATTTCACAATTGCCATGATAACATTCCTTCCTGTGGCTGTCAGTTATTAGCATAAGCTAACCACTTCAATATTATACACCTTCCGTATACATTTGTCAAGCAAAAAATAATATCGTCCACGGAAATCAATTTTAGTAAGCAATTTGTAATAAACTATGAATTACTTAAATATAAAAGTTTAGGTCAAGCCTTTTCAAAGGCTTGCG
>CACZQG010000397.1 GCA_902783235.1 uncultured Ruminococcus sp. | reverse complement strand
AGCCTTTGAAAAGGCTTGACCTAAACTTTTGTATTTAAGTAATTCATAGTTTATTACAAATTGCTTACTAAAATTGATTTCCGTGTTATTATTGCTTCACCAATTGACCGTTGCCCCAAAGACGAAGAAAGAGAAAATTACTATCCGGTAAGTATTGTTGGCAAGGTTTAGCTGGGGGGAGCAATAGTATTTGCCGCAGGATATTACGGCATCAAAGCGAGTCGCTGCTATTCCTTTGCCTCAGCCTGTACGCTTTGTTTTTCATTTTCCTGTACTTCCTCATTGGGAGACGAAGCCTGCATTGGCTGTTCTTCCTGCTCTTTTTTCAGCTTGGCTTCCTCGAACTTTTCACTTAACAGGGCGTAGATTATGGAGAGTATGGGGACTCCCAGTATCATGCCTATAACTCCGGCAAGACCTCCCCCCAGGGTTATGGCGAACAGCACCCACAGAGAAGGCAGTCCCACTTTGTTGCCTACTATTCTGGGGTAAATGAAATTACAGTCAAGCTGCTGGATTATTATGATATATATAACGAACCATAAAGCATCCATTGGGTTTATAAGGAGAAGTATAAAGGCACCCGGTATAGTACCGATAATAGGTCCGGCAATAGGTATAAGATTTGTAACGCCTACTATAACGCTTATAAGGGGAGCATAATCCAGTCCGATTATCAGCATTCCCATAAAGCACAGACCTCCGACTATGGCTGCCTCTATAAGCTGACCGGTGATAAAGTTTGAAAAGGTAGTATATGCCATTGAGATGATCCTCTCAAAGTGGTCATAATGTGTTCCTCTTATTACCAGTCTTGCAACGACACCGGCATTCTTTTTCAGCTTTTCCTTATCCAGAAGGATATATACTGAAAAGGCTATGCCGAAAACTATATCCACCAATATGCCGATTATATCAGAGGTGAAGCTCATGGTTGCCGAGAGCATATTGGGTATATCCTTTGCAAGATTTTCTATAAAGTCCCGGAATTTTACAGCGACCTTTTCTATCACATCTCCCAGGTCTATACTGTTACCCAGTACCCTTTCGATATTATGCTTGTTTTCCTCCAGAAACTGTCTGAAATTGTGTATATACCCGTTGAGATTGCTGCCAAAAAGTTTTATACTGTCATAAAGCTGAGGAATAACGAATCCTATTATAGCCGCAAGTATTGCTATAGTCAGCAGATAGGTGGTGACACAGGCAAGAACAAAGGGGGCTCTGCCGGGTTCTTCTTTTTTTCTTTTGGATTTTAATATATTGAGATGCTTTATTTGCAGTTCTTTTTTTGGCTTATCCTTGCATTTGCCGCAGGTCTTGGAGCGTACCCAGGCAAATAGCCGCTTGTATAGTATATGAAGGTGATTCATAGGACGGTTCAGGGCGAATGCCAGTACTCCGCCGATAATGACAGGCCTCATTATCCTGATAAAGCCGCCTATCATTTCAAAAAATCCCTCATACCGCAATATGATAAATACCACTGCGATCAGTACAACACCGCAGAATATTATCATTCTTGCAAAGCGATTTTTCATTAAAGAAAACTTTTTTCGCATATATTATTCACTATCCTTAGCATCTTTTATTCTCATTGAGATGTCAAAGCACTTTACGGAATGAGTAAGAGCTCCCAGGGAGATTATATCCACACCTGTTTCAGCAACCTCACGGATATTTTCAGATGTTATATTTCCGGAAGCCTCCAGAAGCGCTTTTCCTCCTGCTACGGAAACTGCCATTTTCATATCTCTCAGAGACATATTGTCCAGCATTATTATCTCGCAGCCGCAGTCCAGTGCTTCCTGTAATTCATCAAAGTTGCGTACCTCGACCTCCACCTTGACCATATGTCCCATTCTTTCACGCAGTCTGGAAACAGCAGCGGTGATGGAGCCGTAGGCATCTATATGATTATCCTTCAGCATTGCACCGTCGGACAGGTTGTAGCGGTGGTTCTTGCCGCCTCCTACAGTAACGGCGTATTTCTGGAGCCGCCGCAGTCCCGGAAGGGTCTTTCTTGTATCGGTTATGCGTGCTTTTGTGCCTTCCACCAGACGCACACACTTGTTGGTAGCAGTGGCTACTCCGGACATATGCTGTAAAATATTCAGTGCTGTTCTCTCTCCTTTAAGAAGGGTACGTGTACTGCCTCTGAATTTAGCGATGATATCCCCTGTATGAACGTAGGTGCCGTCACACGCCAGTATTTCCTTTTCCACATCTCCTCCTGCCAGGTCGAACACTCTGGCAGCGATATCAATGCCGCATATGATGCCGCTGTCCTTGGCAACGAGCATAGCTTCACTGCGTTCCTCATTGCAGATAAGATTATCTGTAGTGACATCGATGTAGTTTATATCCTCATCCAATGCGGTATATATAATATCGTCAATATATTTCTGACTTAACATAAATTATCTCCTTTTTCTTTGCCGGATCAGTTCTGCGGCAAGCATTGCAGGTCATATGGCAGTATTGCATAAATGCCGCATAATGATCATATGCGGCAGCTGCTTTTTTACTCAGATGACCTCTTTCAGTATCAGATATGCCACTGTAGCCAATGACTTGGCTTCTATATAATCACGGTTTACCAGATAGTTGCCGCTTGTAAGCTCACGCTTGATCTCCTGTATCCTCTGGAATCCCTCTACGGCTGCTTTTTTATCGGGAATGACAAAATAGCTTTGCTGCATTATATGGCGTATTTCGGTTCGGAAGCCGTGAGGAATTGGACGGGCATTGTCATCATGCGTAAATTCATAGTCTTCAAAATCCTTGGCATGGGTCTCAGCCTTGCCTGCAATGTCAATTGCAGCTCTTTTGGAGAATACCAGTGCTTCAAGGAGAGAATTGCTTGCCAGCCTGTTGTTGCCATGAACTCCCGTATGAGAGCATTCACCGGCAGCATACAGATCCTCGATCTCGGTAAGAGCGCAGTTATTTACATCTATACCTCCCATAAGGTAATGCTGACAGGGAAATACCGGTATTTTGTCCCGGGTCAGGTCATAGCCCTGACTCAACAGATTTTCATATATCATAGGGAAGCGGTTTCTCAGGAACTCCGGATCCTTTCTTGATATATCAAGATAAAAATCGGTGGAACCCAGCTTTCTGCTTTCCTCAATAATGGCGTGGGAAACCACATCACGGGGAGCAAGCTCCAGACGTTCGTCGTAGTTCTGCATAAATCGTTCTCCATCCTTATTCAGGAGATACGCCCCTTCGCCTCTGACCGCCTCGGAAATAAGGAAGCATTCACGGGTATGGCGGTTGTTGAAGGCTGTAGGGTGAAACTGAACAAGACTCAGGTTCTTTATCTGTGCGCCCAATTCATAGGCAAAGGTTATACCGTCACCGGTAGCAATTGCCGAATTGGTGGTAAACTCGTATACTCGTCCTATACCGCCTGTAGCCATTATCATAAAATGACAGTTGAAGCTTTTTCTGTTCTCTCCGCACAGAGTGTCGGCAGAAAAGCCGGTGGATGTCTTTTTTATACCGCAAAGGTAGGTATTTTCCATAATATCCACATTCGGGAGCGTCTTCACCTTTTCCAGCAGCTTTTTGACGATCTCTCTGCCGGTTGCATCCTTGTGATGGAATATTCTGTGACGGCAGTGACCGCCTTCAAGAGTACGGTGATATTCGCCGTCGGGAGTCTTATCAAAATCAACTCCCAGATTTATAAGATTCTCTATAGCATCGGCAGCCTCTGTTACAAGGATATGAACAGTTTCGGTATTATTTTTAAATCCGCCTGCTATCATTGTATCATTCTGATGAAGCTGGACATTATCGTCCTCCGGGGAGTTGTATACTCCTGCTATACCGCCCTGAGCCAGAGCTGAGTTGCAAAGCATCAGCTCTCTTTTGGACAGTACAAGTATTTTCATTTCGGGAGGGAGATTAATTGCGGCGTTTAGACCTGCTGTTCCGCTTCCGGCTATTATAACATCATAATTTTTAGACATCTGTTTTCCCAATCTTTCCTTTTCTCTTTGACAATGATGTACATTGTCCCCATAATTAACCTATCTTTCGATAGTTACACTTATTATTATAACATTTGTTCGTCAATATGTCACTATATATTTTGACTAAATTTTCTAAAAAATCAAAAAATTTATTTAGAAACGCCCGGAGATGGAGTCGCTGTGTCTCCATCAGGGTCGAAGATCAATGAGAATTAAATGCCTTATTGATATTTGCATATTTGCCCGAATAGATTATCCTGTGAAATGCGGCAAATATGAAATTTATGGCTGAAGCTCATGATCTGTAGGATGTAATAGTGAGTTCAGGTTTTGCTGTGTGTTTCAAATTCCCGTATCACTCTTTCGGCATCTGTTTTTTTCAGTCCCTTTATCTTGTTGACTCTGGGCTTTTCCGATGAAAAATACAGGTCAAGCCTGCTTCTTCCGCCGCAGAATTTTTCGTCCAGAACATCCTGGAACACCTGTATCTTCACAAGCTTTTCCTGATACGCCAGGATAGTGTGGAATGCCAGGAACCTTGACCAGCGGACACAGCAGTAATTATCCCTGAAGGCTATGCCTGTTGTAAAAAATGCTGCTGTTTTGACTATGACAAACCAAAAAACAGGTATTACCTGCATTACTATAATAAACACCATAGCCTCCGTGAGCTTAGGGAAAAAGTGAAGTGTGATAAAGTCAGCTGCCAGCATGAGGATCATGATATATATGGGCTGACTTATATACGACCAGAATGCAAGGGGTTCGGGCTTTGTTTCCCGGTCATGCAGCTTCATGTCTATATCAAGGTGCTCCAAAAGACGATTTACCTTTGAACGTGTCAGCATGGGGATAAGCACCGGGTTTTCCAGTCTGCTGGTGCCGTAACCGGAGCAGTTGATATTTACCGAGTATATCCCGAACAGCTTCATGAGAAAATTCTGACGGAGGTCGATGTAGTTTATTTTTTCGGGATATATAAGGAATGTACGTTTAGTAAGTACTCCTGTTGAAACACGCAGTGATACCTTATCCTTTACTATGTTGAAGCCGCAGTATCTCAGTATATTTGAAAGAAATGAAAGCAGCCATGTTGCTGCGAGTATACCTATGATTATGATTATTGCAGGCGGTATGCTCAGTGCTGTTCTTTCCGAGACATTTTCCGAAACATTGCTGGCTATCCTGTAAACATTGTTCATATTTTCTCTTGCCGGTTCGGAAATTATCTTCCATGTATTTACAACAAGAGCGCCGATATATATTACTCCCGAAAGACTGCTTGAAAAGGCAAGGGAATATAATATCATAGCGTACCATTTGGGGCGCAGATCCAGACTCCTTTCCCCCGGGCTGTCCATTTTAAGCTTGGGGAGCTTTCTGTATATGGATATGAGCTGCTTTTGCGGTACCAGCAGGGACATATCACCGGCATTGAAATTTTTGGCTCTTGTGCTGATACGCAGCCTTACCGCCCTGAATGGCATCAGCCAGAAGGAGCTTTCAGCAGTGACCGCAGATATACGGTCATAGGCTATGGATGACCTTGTTTTTATGAATACGCCTGTGGTAAGGTGTATATGATTGCGTCCGGGACGGTAAAAAGTGAAAAGCCAGCGGAAATATCCAAAGGCTATCATTATTATAACTATTATCAGATCTATCCATATACCCGACAGCCAGTGATAAAATGCATCAAAGTCCAGTGTCAGGGAACGGACTGCACGAAACAGAGGGAATATGAGAAGCCATATGTTTTTTATGGCGTGCTTTACGATCTTGAAGGGATGCTCACGGTACATAGTGCGTTCACGGTTCAATACTGTTGCCCTCCTTAAGGTAATACTACACAAAGATTGTGCGTCAGATGTAAAGTCGGATTTTTTGTCAGAGTGCATAAAGCCTCGGCAGCCATACCGGAGTATCTCACGGGCGTTTGTGTTTCTATCCAAATCGCAGATCCGGTGAAACACCGGCATACCCAAGGAGACTTTGTATACTATGACTAAAAATCTGCAAGTATATGATGTGCAAAGCTGCCAAGCGGTCTTTGTGCGGTATTGCTCTAAACCTTTAATGCTCCGCTGATCTCTGCAAAGTCACGGTCGCTGACAAACATAACAGGCAGCATACCTCCGTAGGTATATAAAAGTATGAAGTTCAGGTTTGTCCTTTTGGAAAAGGGTGTGGATATAGTAGTAGTGTATTGTATTTTTTCAAGACGTACCGATTGCTTTGTCAGAAAATAAAATCCGCTTACCTTGACTATTTTTTCTTCTGAGACAAAATAACGCATATTTTTGAAATATACAGGCAGATATACCAGTGCTGTGAAAAAACCCGATACGAAAAAAACGGATATGACGATCATCATTACAGTGGGTAAAAAAGACAGGTAATATGACGCTGCGGCAACTAATAATACCGTAAATATCATAACGGCGATCCGCAGCATATTAAGGCAGGTCTTGTCTGATTTATAGCATTTCATACTGATTTCCTTTCTGCTGAATATACAGGCTTACCGCATAAATCCGCAAAATAATAATATATTGTTATTATAGCATAAAATCAATGTCAAATTCAATACAGAAGGGAGAAAAAATGGCTGAGTTTGCAAATATTTTTTTATGGGAGGGTCTTCTTCCGGTGCTTTTGCTGGGTATGGGACTTATCCTGACTGTAAAGCTGCGGTTTTTTCAGATAATAAAGCTGCCTTATATTATAAGGAATACCTTCCTGTCACTTTTTTCGGAAAAGGACAAAGAAAAAAGAAGCTCTCAGCTTCGTGCTGTAACAGCGGCACTGGGAGCATCAATGGGAACGGGAAATATTGTGGGGGTCACCTCTGCCCTTATGATAGGCGGTGCAGGTGCGGTATTCTGGATGTGGGTATCAGCTGTATTGGGTATGGCTCTTTCCTATGGAGAAAACTACCTGGGAGTGCTTTATAAAAGAAGGAACATGGGAGGTGCCCCTGCATATCTGCGGTATGGAACAGGCAAAAGGTATCTTGGAGTGATATTTTGCCTGCTTTGCATCCTGGCATCCCTGGGTATGGGAAATATGACACAGATAAATTCCATATCACAGAGTATTTACAGTATATCCGGTATTGACGGGATATACATAGGTCTTGTGTGCGGCGGAGCAGTATTGTTTATTATTTCAGGCAGCTTAAAACGGATAGGTACAGTGTCCCGTGTGCTGCTGCCATTGCTGTCGGTGTGCTATATACTGGCTGCTCTTTCGGTCATTATTGTAAACAGACAAATGCTTCCTCATGCTCTGAAGGAAATATTCGGCTCGGCTTTTGGCTTGTCTGCTGTGGGAGGCGGTGTATGCGGAGAAGTCATACGGCGAAGTATAAGTGTAGGACTTCGCAGAGGAGTTTTTTCCAATGAAGCGGGACTTGGAAGCTCAACATTGTTTCATGCCTCCGTAAGCTGTGCTCAGCCGCAGACACAGGGTATGTGGGCAGCAGCCGAGGTCTTTCTGGACACCATAGTCTGCTGCACTCTCACAGCCCTGGCAGTGCTTACAAGCGGCAGCCTGAAGGAAGGGGCTTCCCCCTCTGCTGTTGTATCCGAGACCTTTGCCGGGGTACTTGGCGGATATGCCTCCGGGTTTACCTGTATTTCCGTGGTGCTTTTTGCCTTTGCCACTATCATAAGCTGGTATTATTGCGGTGAATGCTGCGTAAAATACGTTTTCGGTGAATCCGGGGTGGTATTTTACCGCCTGATATTTACTGCCTGCATTGTGATAGGAGCATATTCTTCTATGGACATGGTGTGGGAGCTGGCAGACATTTTTAACGGACTGATGGCACTTCCCAACCTGTACGGAGTGTGGATGCTTAGAAAAAAGGTGCGGTTCGCTCCATAGGGTCTGATGTCTGATAAAAAGAATTGAAAAGGTCGCTTTTTGAAAAAAGCTTGGCAAAAACTATTAGTTTCGCTCGTACTTTATATTGTAATTGCAGCTGAAAGCTCGAAGAGCAGCTGAAAGAGAGATTTGTATTTGGCTCAGGCTTGATCTTATGTATACGCAAAAAATGCCAGCCAAAAACGGCTGACATTTTTTATTCTGTTGTGTGCGATAATTGCAGCAGAAAGCTCGAAGAGCAGCTGAAAGAGGAATAGCATATGTGCCATGATTGTGTGCGTGTGGGGCGTACAAGCGTATTTGACAAAAAGACACTACACAATAGTGGTAAGTTTGTCTTATTTTTCTCTTGATTTTTTTTCAAAAATAAACTATACTTATTTATGGTATTTTATAGATCGGCTGTAATAAATGTATTAAGGAGAAAAAAGTATGAACGTTAAGGTAGTAAAATTCGGAGGCAGCAGCCTGGCAGATGCAAAGCAGATCACAAAGGCTGCCAATATAATCAACAGCGATGGAAAAAGACGCTTTGTAGTACCCTCTGCACCCGGAAAGAGATTTTCCGATGATGTCAAGGTCACGGATATGCTTTATAAGTGCAACAACCTGGCTATGGATAACAAAAGCATAGAAAACGTATTCAGTGCTATTATAGACAGATATAACGGCATTATCAGCGATCTGGAGCTGGATATGTCACTGAGCGATGAATTTGAAACTATAAAGAAAAACATTCTGTCAAAGGCAGGAAGCGAGTATGCTGCAAGCCGTGGTGAATATCTTAACGGAATGATAATGGCAAATCTTCTGGGATACGAATTTGTAGATGCGGCTGATGTTATTGTTTTCAATGAGGACGGCAGCTTTAATAATGAAAAAACCATGCCAAAGCTCCGTACAAGGCTCAAAAATGTGGAAAAGGCTGTTATCCCCGGCTTTTACGGTGCAGATGTCAACGGAAATGTAAGAACATTTTCAAGAGGCGGTTCGGATGTTACAGGCTCGATCATAGCAAGTGCTGTAAAGGCAGAGGTATACGAAAACTGGACAGATGTTTCCGGCTTTTTGGTGGCAGATCCCAGGATCGTAAACAAGCCCAATGCTATTGGCGTTATTACCTATAAGGAGCTGCGAGAGCTGGCGTATATGGGTGCTTCGGTGCTTCATGAGGATGCTATCTTCCCGGTAAGAGCAGCAGGTATTCCCATAAATATAAGAAATACAAATAAGCCGGATGATCCGGGTACAATGATCGTATCCGAGGTGCCGGATGACGAATACAACAAGTACACCATTACAGGTATTGCGGGCAAGAAGGGCTTTGCTGCCATCAATATCGAAAAGGCTATGATGAACAGTGAAATGGGATTCTGCCGCAAGGTACTGGCTGTACTTGAAGACAATAATATATCCATTGAGCATATGCCTTCGGGTATTGATACACTTTCCCTTATATTCCCCTACAGCGAGATAGAGGGCAAGGAGGATGAGGTCATAGCTCAGATAAGAAGGGCGGTAGGTCCTGACCATATCGAACTGGAAAGCGGAATTGCGATGCTGGCAGTTGTGGGACGTGGCATGAGACGTACAAGAGGTACTGCTGCAAGAATATTCGCTTCAATGGCACACGCACGCATCAATGTCAAGATGATCGATCAGGGCTCCAGCGAGCTTAATGTTATTATCGGCATTGGTGAGGGCGACTTTGATGAGGCTATAAGACGTATATATGATATGTTTATAAACTCGGTGGAGAGTTGAGTTCATTATTGATGTCCCAATTAAATCTTGAAGATTTATGCGAAGAATAAATGCTGAAATTCAAGGAGGGAAGGTGCAGGAATACTCGCGT
>CACZQG010000396.1 GCA_902783235.1 uncultured Ruminococcus sp. | reverse complement strand
TAATTGGAACATCAATATCATCGTACTCAACAGAATAAAAAATGTCAGTCGTTTTTTGACTGACATTTTTTGCGTATACATCAGACTGAGCCTGAGCCGGATACAAATCTCTCTTTCAGCAGCTCTTCGTGCTCATAGCTGCAATTACTCCGAACCTACAAGCGAAACTAAAAGTTTTTGCGGAGCTTTTTTCAAAAAGCGACCTTTTCAATTCTTTTTATTAAAATCAAAAAAGACAGAGCCTGTTACAGCTCTGTCTCATAATGGTCTATATAAGCGGTTTTAAAATCGTTGATTCCTGCACCGCCGTTTGGCACAAATTTTGAATATATCATATCCGCAGTAAACAGCACCATTAGTCCGATGCATACCGGCAGCAGATATTTCAGCCGTATTTTACGCAGAAGATTATCGGTAAGAGGAGCCGCCAGATATACGGTTATCATACATCCGATACCAAAGACAAACAGACCCTCAGCGCATACAAGACCGTTTA
The DNA here is from genome assembly GCA_902783235.1 of uncultured Ruminococcus sp. Classification (GTDB taxonomy): domain Bacteria; phylum Bacillota; class Clostridia; order Oscillospirales; family Ruminococcaceae; genus Porcipelethomonas. The sequence goes on along the minus strand of CACZQG010000396.1, from coordinate 1,803 downwards.
TATTCAGGAAATATCCGCTGTAATCCCACCAGCGTTGTCCGGTGAAATGCTCCACCAGAGCACCTGTAGTATACTCCATCACACCGCACACCAGCATTGATACGCCAAAGCACAGTACAGGCTTATGACGCAGCTTATTCAGGAAGATCAGAGCCATAATGCCTCCGCTGCCATATATAGGTATGACAGGTCCGTGGAGCATTCCCCTGTTTACAAATCTTCCCTCGCTTACCAGGTGGAACACCACCTCCCATGCCCAGCCGATAAAGGCAAACATGAAAAACAAAATTATAAGTGAGCATATGGAATAGTGACGGCGATAGTTCAGCGATTCCAGTCTTGAATCCTTCTGCTTTTCGGGTATGGGGTTGAGCCTTCCGGGATACATACTGCCGCTGATTATTTTTTTATACATATTGCCTTTTGTTTTTCTCAGATTATATCGGAAATATTCCTCCTCAGTCTTGCTGTAAACAGGGACCACGCCAAATACATTGGCAAAGAATCTCCAGACCTTATTTCCCGGAAGCTTTTTATCAGCTATGTTTGCACTTCTTCCGTAGTCGGAATATATAGCTGCCAGATCGCTTTCCTCAGCCTTTTTGTAAAGGTAGTCGTCATTTAACAGCTCTGTATTTTTTATTCCCTTCTCCTTCGCAAGAGCTCTGATGTGAACATAGTAGACTGTGAAGCACGCTTCTCTGTATGCATTTGAATAAACCACTCCCGATATTCCCAGGGTTATGGTTTCAAGGATATACCAACCTATAAAGGACAGCCACAGCTTGAAGCATTCCATTTTATGCCCGTTCATCATATCACGGGACAGTGTTATAGCTGTCATGGGAGAGATATCCGGGTTTTCCGCCACAATATACGGGGTCAGAAAAAAAGAAAAATGCTTTATGACACCACCCACGATAGTTAATGCCCACAAGATCTTCAATCCGATGTAAACCAGCATTGTAAGAGTGATCTTTAAGTATTTTCGCACTCTTATAAAATGCACAAAGGTCTTTATCTGCACCCGGTCATATAAATATCCTTCCAGAAATATTCGCCTGTACACCACCCTGTAGCTGTTTACCACCAGTGCCCATACAACAAATATTATCAGTATTGCTATTATAATAAACAGTGCCATAGCAATGTTATCACTGCCTACCATAGATTTCAGACCTATATACACAGTTATAAACGGAGATCCGGAAGACACTGCATTTGCTATAGTTGCAAATACACCGTCCTTTCGCCCCAGTTCCACCTTTTCCAGTATTACATGATCTGAGGAGTTCTGATTTTCCCGCAAAATCTCATCGGATATTTTCTTACCCTTTTCGGCATTTCCGTTTATTATCTCACCCAATACATCAAAGGCGCTGTGGTGAAACGGTGCCAAAGCATCCATTGGCATTTTACCGTTTTGTATCTGTGAAACATATCCGGGGGTATTATCTATCCAACCGCTGAGAGATTCCATTGAAAACGTGTACTCCACTCCGAAGAATATTGCCAGAAAGCAAGCAGCCGAAAAAATCCAGTAGTTTATACTGAGCCGTGCTTTGGCTATACTCTTTGCTTTTTTTCTGTCAAACATCCTTTTGCCTCCTTGCGTTCCAATACTAATATCTGATTAAAAGAATTGCGAGACAATTTTGCCGCCGGTCGGGTCACCGACCGCTCATACTCTTATGCATCGCACGAAGAGCAGCTGAAATGATATTGATCCCCCAACTAAATCTTGAATTTTCTGCTTGTCTAAATACTGAACTTCTGCGTCGGAAAGGCTTGAAATATGCCAGC
>CACZQG010000395.1 GCA_902783235.1 uncultured Ruminococcus sp. | reverse complement strand
GTAAGCTCTGCTTCCCAGCTTATTGAGCATTTCACCGGAAGAAACAAGATCCCCCTTCAGGATAAATACATACCTCCCAAGCCCGAATTCCGGGTATCAACGGACTTTGCCGATGTCAAGGGGCAGAAGGTGGCAAAGACCGCCCTGGAAATAGCGGCGGCAGGAGGTCACAATGCTCTGCTCATCGGAACTCCCGGAAGCGGAAAAAGTATGCTGGCAAAGCGTATGCCCTCCATACTTCCGGATATGACCTTTGAGGAATCAATAGATACCACAAAAATACATTCCATCGCCGGAATACTTGACAGAAGCTCTCCCCTGGTCACAGTAAGACCGTTCAGGATGCCCCATCATACCATCTCATCTGCCGGACTGGCAGGCGGCGGCTCTATACCTCATCCGGGAGAGATATCCCTTGCTCATAACGGAGTACTGTTTCTGGACGAGCTGGCGGAATTTGACAGGAAAACCCTGGAAATACTAAGGCAGCCCTTAGAGGACGGAAAGGTGACCATTTCACGCTCGGCAGGAAGTGTTACATATCCTGCCAACATCATGCTGGTGGCGGCTATGAACCCCTGTCCCTGCGGATACTACGGTCATCCCAGCGGCAAATGCCGCTGCACTCAGAGACAGGTAGCGGTATACCTGTCAAAAATATCCGGTCCGCTTCTGGACAGATTTGACCTTCACATAGAAGTTGCACCTGTAGAGTATCAGGATCTTTCCTCCGATGCCCGTGAGGAGTCTTCAAAGGATATCCGTGTGCGTGTTACTGCCGCAAGAGAAATGCAGCTGGAACGTTTCAAGGGCACAGGCATCACCTGCAATGCAAATATCACTCCCGACAAGCTGCGTGAATACTGCAAGATGAGTGATGATGCAGATAAATTCATCGGCAACGCCTTTGATAAGCTTGGCCTTTCTGCAAGGGCATATGACAGGATACTTAAAGTTGCAAGGACTGCTGCGGATCTGGCAGGCAGTGAGATAATACAAAAAGAACACATCTCCGCAGCCATACAGCTCAGGAGTCTTGACAGAAAATACTGGGATATAATGAAAGGATAATATATGACGGCATTATTAAAAAAACTGGGTAAATATTACAAGAGACTGGACAAGCTTTTGTTTTTTTCAGTGACTGTCTGCTCTCTTTTCAGCGTTTTGCTGCTCTATTCGCAATATGTTACCAAAACATGCGATCTGGAGGCAAGATATTATATTATACAATTTGCGGCGACCATACTGGGTGTAGGCGTATGCCTTGTGGTCACTGCTATGGACTATCATCATTTTTCACGGCTGTGGTTCATATACGTTCCCATATCCCTGGCGGCAGTAGCACTCACCTTTACATCCCTGGGTCTTCAGCGAGCCGGTGCGGACGACAGAGCCTGGCTGGATATAGGTATTACCACCATGCAGCCCTCGGAGCTTCTCAAGCTGGCATTTATTCTCAGCTTTTCCTATCACCTTTATAAGGATGAGGAGCATATAAATCACCCTCTGCACCTGCTTCTCATAGTGCTCCACGGAATGATCCCGGTAGGTATAATTGCCTTACAAGGCGACTACGGCACAGCACTGGTATTCCTGGTAATGTTTGCCATGATGCTCTTCTCCGCAGGACTATCCTTCAAATATGTATTGGCTGCATTGATCATTACTCCTGTTGCCATATATTTTCTGTGGAATTACGGCTTACAATCCATTCACAAAAAGCGTATCATGGTACTGATAGAGCCCGGTACCGATCCCATGGGACTTGAATACCAGCAAAACCTGGGATTATCCGCACTCAGCTCCGGAAAGCTTTTCGGAAAAGGTCTTTTCAGTGACAACTTTGTTGAAGTACCTGAGATGCACAACGACTTCATTTTTGCACATATCGGTCAATGCTTCGGATTTGTGGGAGCAATGCTGACACTTATACTTCTGGCATATATCTGCATAAAGATACTCAACAACAGCAGATATACGATGGATCTTCTGGGCAAGCTTATATGTATGGGTACCTTTGCCATGCTGTTCACCCACTGCTTCATGAATATCGGAATGGTACTAAAAGTAATGCCCGTTATCGGTATACCGCTTCCCTTTTTCAGTGCAGGCGGTACGGCACTGCTGAGTATGTACGTCGCCATAGGATTTGTACTCAGCTGCTGCGCTCATAATGAGAAAAAATATAGAATGTTTTATGACACCGAAAACTAAGGTAATACCGCACAAAGATCGTGCGTCAGATGCGCAGCCGGTTTTTCATCAGAGTGCATAAAATCAATGCAGGAATGCCGGCGTACCCCAAGGGCATTTGTGTTTCTATCCAAATCTGTGAAACACCGGCGGATTACCTGCAAAACTGCTAAGCGGTCTTTGCGTGGTGTTACCCTAATATAAAGGAGTATTTTTTATGGATCATCAGTTATGTATCGTACTTGACTTCGGCGGTCAGTATAACCAGCTTATTGCAAGACGTGTAAGAGAATGCGGCGTTTACTGCGAGGTAAAAAGCTATCTTACACCCATAGAGGAGATAAAGAAAATGTCTCCCTCTGCCATTATATTTACGGGGGGACCCAACAGCGTCTACGACGAAAGCTCCCCCCATATTTCTGAAGAGATTTTCCGTCTGGGCATTCCCATACTGGGTATCTGCTACGGCTGTCAGGTGGTGGCTTACACCCTGGGTGGAGAGGTATCCCCCTGTAATAACTCCGAATTCGGCAAAACAGAGGTAACTGTCAAAACAGACAGTCCGCTGTTCAAGGACATCCCCGAAAAGAATATCGTTTGGATGAGCCATAACGACTATGTCAGCCGGCTTCCCCACGGATTCAATGTCATAGGCACCACCAAGGACTGTCCATGTGCTGCTATGGAGAATAAGGAAAAGAAATTGTATGCCGTACAATTCCACCCCGAGGTCACACACAGTGAGTACGGCAAGCAGATACTCCGCAACTTCCTGTTTGAGGTATGTGACTGCAAGGGCGACTGGGTAATGGATGACTTTATCGAAAGCACTGTAAAAGCCCTGCGTGAAAAGATAGGCGATAAAAAAGTAGTACTGGGACTATCGGGAGGCGTAGATTCCTCCGTGGCAGCAGGACTTCTGAGCCGTGCTGTCGGAAAACAGCTTACCTGCGTATTTGTGGATCAGGGACTTATGCGTAAGGACGAGGGAGATTTTGTTGAAGAAACATTCACCAGACTTTTTGACATGAACTTTGTAAGAGTAAACTGTCAGGATCAGTTTATAGAAAAGCTAAAGGGCATAACTGACCCGGAGGAAAAAAGAAAGACCATCGGCACAGAGTTTTATAAAGTATTCTGGGATAAGATACGTGAAGAAGCCGACGGCGGTTTCTTTGCTCAGGGCACTATTTACCCCGACCGTATTGAAAGCGGCAAGGGAAATGAAAGCGGCAAGGGCAGTACTGCCACCATCAAGACCCATCACAATATGGTAAAAATGCCTGAGGACATTACCTTTGACGGAATCATCGAGCCTCTGGGAGATCTGTTCAAGGACGAGGTAAGAAAAGTCGGAGAAAAGCTGGGTATTCCCCGTGAGCTGGTATGGAGACAGCCCTTCCCGGGACCCGGTCTCGGTGTCCGCATAATGGGAGAGATAACCCATGAAAAAATCAAGGTATTGCAGGAAGCCGATGCGGTATTCCGTGATGAGATAAAGAAAAGCGGACTGGAGGGTGAGCTTACACAATTTTTCGCTGTACTTCCCGATGTACGCACAGTAGGTGTCATGGGAGATCATCGTACATACGATCATCTTATAGCAATAAGAGCTGTTACTACCGATGACTTTATGACAGCAGACTGGGCAAGGATCCCCTTTGATGTGCTGGCAAGAATATCCAACCGCCTTACCAATGAGGTAGAACACGTTAACAGAGTGGTGTATGATATTACCTCCAAGCCTCCGGGAACAGTGGAGTGGGAATGATAAACAAGACCTCAGAAACGGCGTAGATACGCCATTTTCGAAGCCTTATGATCTCAGTGATAACTTGTTTGTAACAGGGAGCTGAGCAGAATTATTCTGCGGTTCAGGCGGCTTGTACCGATCCTCCGTCAGAACGGTGATAAGACTGTCTGCCATGAGCACACAGACAAGAATGACGATAAAGGCTAACTTGCATTAGTCAAAGAGAATGGCAATGGATACCGCACCCGGGGGAGTAAAGATCGTCACCGGCATGATCAGGGATCAGTATTGCCTTAATGGAATCGATACAGGAATAATACCTGATGC
>CACZQG010000394.1 GCA_902783235.1 uncultured Ruminococcus sp. | reverse complement strand
TGGTGCCGGTGACCGGGGTCGAACCGGTACGGTGTCGCCACCACCGGATTTTGAGTCCGGCACGTCTGCCAATTCCATCACACCGGCGTTGTTATTACTTATATATTATATCATATATATATATCATTTGTCAAGTGTATTTTGAAAATATTTTACAAATATTTTACAAAATACAAGCACATCTTTCACCACTCACCCTATTACTTTGTGCCCGAATATCATTCACATATCGAACACATAAAATTCACATAGTTTTCACTTTTCTTTGATATAATTTAATGCGGAATGATAAGGGCGATAAAATATCAATGCAAACATTCCTGATAAATCTTGAATGAAGGAGGTGTATTATGAAAAAAATACTGAAGTTAACAATTGCCGCAATGCTTGCTGTCTTTTCCATTATGATGCTTGCAGGATGTGGTTCCGATTCAAGCAGCAGTGAAAGCAGTAAAACTGCCGATATTCTTTCAGGTACATGGAAGCAGACTGACGAAATGAATGGTGATTGGACATGGACATTTGACGGCGGAAGCTGCAAACTGGTTGGCGACACAACAGGCTTTGAAAGCGAAGGCACCTACAAGCTGGATGAAAGTGCCGGAAAGGTCACGGTAACACTTGAAGGCTGGACTGATACAAAGGAGTATAACTATACTCTCAACGGTGACAAGCTTGATCTTGAAGAAACCTACTCCAGCTATCATCTTGTTAAGCAATAATTATCCTGCATAGATGATACAGTCCGGCATATACAAAAGTATTGCCGATGATTTATAATTCTACAATGCATTAAAAAACTGCGTTCGATCATTGATTGAACGCAGTTTTTTTTATTCTGACAATACAGCTATGATTTATCCTTTTTGCCGTGTTCACAGCCACAACACCGTGAGCAGCTTCCGCAGCAGCCGCTGCCTTTTTTCTTTATATGCCTGCGAAGAAAAAATGCTCCCACGATCGCACCGGCTATAATGATAATAAGTACAATATCCACTGTATTCATTAAATCGCCCCTATCATAAGTATCACCGCACGGACTACTAACGCCGCAAGCCATGCGACCACACACTGCCACATCACAACAGCACCTGCCCATTTGATACCCAATTCACGCTTTACAGCAGCTATTGCCGCAACACATGGAGTATACAACAGCGAGAATACAAGCATTGAAGCAGCTGTGAGTGTAGTCATTACTGTTTCAACACCATTACTGTAAAGTATCTTCATAGTGGAAACAACACTTTCCTTTGCCATAAATCCACATATAAGAGATACAAGTATCCGCCAGTCCCCAAGGCCTATGGGTGCCATTATGGGGGAAATAAGTCCTGCTGCTTTTGCAAGCATACTGTCACCGGTATTTTTTACCATATTCATATTAAAATCAAAGCTTTTTAAAAACCACACTGCAATAGTTGCAATAAGTATTACAGAAAATGCCCTTTGTAAAAAATCCTTTGCCTTATCCCACAACAGACGCACTACGTTTCCCATACCCGGCAAGCGGTAGTTGGGAAGCTCCATTACAAAGGGTACTGCTTCACCTTTGAAGATAGTACCTTTATATAGATATGCCGCAAGTATACCTATAAGAATACCCAAAAGATACAGTCCTACCATTATCAGTCCTCCCCTTTTGGGAAAAAATGCATTTACAAAGAATGCATAGATGGGAAGCTTAGCTGTACAGCTCATAAAGGGGGTCAGAAGAATTGTCATTTTTCTGTCCCTTTCACTTGGAAGTGTTCTTGTAGCCATAATAGCAGGAACTGAACATCCGAAACCGATAAGCATTGGTACAATACTCCGTCCGGATAAACCTATACGTCTAAGGAGCTTATCCATAAAGAACGCCACTCGTGCTATGTATCCGCTGTCCTCCAGAATTGATAAGAAGAAAAACAGGGTCACTATTATAGGAAGAAAGCTTAGTACGCTTCCCAGTCCCGCAAAAATACCGTCAATTATCAATCCATGTATGGCATCATTTGCGTTTACCTCCGTAAGGGCATTGTCTGTAAGAGCGGTAAGCTTATCGATTCCCATTTCAAACAGCTCCTGAAGCCATGCGCCGATTACATTGAACGTCAACCAGAAAACCAATGCCATTATACCGATAAACATGGGTATGGCTGTGTATTTTCCTGTAAGAAGGGTGTCTATCCTTCTGCTGCGTATATGCTCACGGCTTTCATGAGGCTTGATAACTGTTTCCTCACACAATTTCATTATAAAAGCGAATCGCATATCAGCAATAGCTGCGCTTCTGTCAAGTCCCCGTTCCTTTTCCATCTGAAGTATAATATGCTCCATAGCATCTATCTCATATTTCTCCAAACGAAGATCTGCAATAACAAGGGGATCGTCCTCTGCTATCTTGCTGGAAGCAAAACGAACGGGATAGCCGGCATTTTCAGCATGATCCTCTATAAGGTGAGAAATACCGTGAAGACATCTGTGTACCGCACCGCCATTATCAGTTTTGCCGCAAAAATCTATCCGCTGAGGCCGCTCCTGGTAATAAGCCACATGAACTGCGTGTTCCACAAGCTCCTCAATTCCTTCATTCTTAGCAGCAGAGATGGGAACGACCGGCACACCCAGCATATTCTCCATAGTATTTACATCTATGCTTCCGCCATTTGAGATAAGCTCGTCCATCATATTAAGGGCGATTACCATAGGGATATTCATTTCCAGCAGCTGCATGGTAAGATACAGATTACGTTCTATATTGGTAACATCTATTATGTTAATAATAGCATGAGGCTTTTCACGCAGTACAAAATTACGTGAGACTACCTCCTCGCCTGTATAAGGTGACATTGAGTATATTCCGGGAAGATCTGTAATAAGCGTATCAGGATGTCCTTTAATAGCTCCGTCCTTCCTGTCAACAGTAACGCCCGGAAAGTTGCCAACGTGCTGATTGGAGCCCGTCAGTCTATTAAATAAAGTTGTTTTTCCGCAGTTCTGATTTCCCACAAGAGCAAATTTCATTGTTGTTCCCTGGGGTAATGGTGTACCGTCACCCTTGGCATGAAATCTGCCTCCCTCCCCCAGTCCCGGGTGATGGGTAGGCTTTTTGTCAGCTTTTATTTTTTCGTCGGCCTGACTTGCCGACACGGGACAGACCTCTATCTGTTCAGCATCGGCAAGGCGGAGAGTAAGCTCATATCCATGAAGTCTCAGCTCCATAGGATCACCCATTGGTGCAAATTTCACGAGTGTTGCTTCTGTTCCGGGTATCATTCCCATATCAAGGAAATGCTGCCTTAAAGCACCGTTTCCTCCCAGTTTTTCGATCCTGACAGTTTGTCCGACATTAATATTACTGAGTTTTGTCATGGTATTACTCCTTTAATCTTACTGTAGCAATATATAGTATATCATTTTTTGCCGGTAAAATCAATAGATAGTTATTGATCCCCAACTAAATCTTGAATTTTCTGCTTGTCTAAATACTGAACTTCTGCGTCGGAAAGGCTTGAAATATGCCAGCATTTC
>CACZQG010000393.1 GCA_902783235.1 uncultured Ruminococcus sp. | reverse complement strand
TGTTTGCTATATAATCTGAGGGATGTGGATGGCTACGTTCCCTACAAATGTGTTGTGTAACTATTTTGTAAAAATTGATTTCCGTGAAAAAAGGCGAACCCCACTGTCTCAGGGGATCACACATCAGCTTATGTCTATCCTTATGCAGGTCTTATTGTGAAATGAGTAGATATATGTATCCGGTACAGGCTTATCCTGTATTATTTCCAGTGCCTTTTTATAGAGAAGAAGCTGCATCCTGTATCGGTTTGCCAGCTCATTGAGGCTTTTGGTCTTGTCCGTCTTATAATCCACCAGTATGAGATGATCCTCCATTTCAATGACCATGTCCATGATACCGCTGAGCATACCATCGGTGCCCTCCCAGTATTTGCGGTACTGTTCATCAAGCTCCAGATCGTCAAGAGACACCATGAACTTTCTTTCTCTCATGACCCTTTTGGCTTTTTTTATGCATTTATATATTTCCGAATCCAGAAATGCACGGATATCTTCAATGCCTACGGCTGTACTCTGTAATGCTGTAATGTGACCATCCTTTACAAGCCGCTGCTTTTCCTTCTCAAAGTCGGTCTCCAGTGCATTAAAGTCTGCAAACTGTAAAAAGCTGTGTACAGCCGTTCCCTTTTCCGCAGCGGTGAAGCCGTCATCATTTTTGAAGGCAGGTCTCATAAGCATTACAGTTTCGCTGTCACCGTGTCCCGAAATATCCGATACGGAAAATTTTGTCACCGCATCTGTGAGTATACCATCGTATCTGAAGGAAAGGCTGTCACGCAGCTTATCCATTACAGCTGCATCCCTTTGGTGCTTTACCTTCTGTACCGCAGCCCTGAAGCTGCCCGTATCGGGAAGTACACCGTTTTCAAGCTCTATCACAAAGCTGTCATCGTAGCAGAAGCTTTCGTATATCCCGAATTTCTCACGGAGTACAGCGCCGTTTTTATGGGCTATGACAGCCATATCTATCCAGTCTGCCATGCGGTCGGCAGCAGCGGCAGTATCCGGGGATATTCCCCTGTCTGCATGGATGCTTTCGGCAAAGGCTCTGAGTCTTTCACCGTTTTTTTCGGATATGTCCATAGTTATAAACAACTGCTGCCTGGCTCTTGTCATGGCAACATACAAAAGGCGAAGCTCCTCGCTTATAAGCTTGTTCTTATTGTGTATCCTCACTGCCTCAAAGGGCAGGGTCTTGTATCGCTGCATCAGTTCCTTGTTCTGGAGCCGGAAGCCTATACCCAGCTCTGATGAGAACTGATATGCTTTTTTATCATCAATGGTGCTGAATTGGGAATCGGTCTCGCATATAAATACAAAGGGGTATTCAAGACCCTTGGATTTGTGCATGGTCTTTATGGACACGGCGTTTTTGGATGAATCTCCCGAATCACTTGCTGCCAGATCACCCTTTGTCTCGATTATTTTGTCGATATATTTTACAAATCCGCTTATACTGCCTGAGGATGCCGCTTCAAAGCTGTTGGCATATTCCAGTAAAAGGCGGAGATTGGCTTTTTTTCGGTCGGAATCCTTATACAGCTGGATAACATATGTGAAATCGGTGCTGTCATATATAGTCTGTATAAGCTGAGGAAGTGCTGCGAATGCGGAGCGTGTGCGAAGTCTGCTTATAAGGTCGGTAAAGTGCTTTGCCTTACTCAGCATCGGGTCATCACTGTCCTCCTGCTCCGAGGTTATTTTTATCAGGTTGTTATAAAGCGGAGCTTTTTCGTCAATAAGGCGCAGCCTTGCCATATCATCAGCGGTAAACATGAACATGGGGGACATGAGAACAGAGGCTGCGGGAATATCCAGCAGAGGATCATCCACTACTCTGAGAAGATTCAGCAGTACCGATATCTCTCTTGAACGCAGATAGCCGGAAACATCCTGACAATTTGCGTCAAGTCCCAGTTCTTTAAGAGCATCCGCATATATGTTATTCTTATTCTTTTTGCGGAGAAGAATGCAAAAATCCCTCATACTGCATGGACGCACACCGTTTTTGTCCTTTACCGGGACTTTATAGTCTATCATTGAGCGTATTTTCATGGCGGTGCATTTTGCTTCTATGTCCGGATCCGTTGATTTGTCTGTCATAAGTATGACTGTATTGCCTTGTACATCGCTGTAATCCGTACCCTGTACCAGTCCATGCCCACGGCTGTAATCCACATCTCCCACCTTTTGAGTCATAAGCCGGTCAAAGCAGTAATTTACAAAATCTATTACGCCCGATGAGCTTCTGAAATTCCTGTTCAGGGTTATAAGGGTGTTTTCCGTGCCTTCCGTATCCGGATCATAGGGCTGGGCTGAATCCATTGCACTTAAAAAATTATCCGGGTTTGCAAGTCTGAAACGGTAGATAGACTGCTTTATATCACCTACAAAAAAGAGGTCTGTGCCGTATTTTTCGGGAGAACCATCCTTTGAGATCAGACGGAATATCATATCCTGTCTGTCGCTGGAATCCTGGAACTCATCCACCATAATAAGCCTGTAATGCTCTGACAGCTCACGGGCTATATCCGTTTTGACTATATTGCCCTTTTCATCGGCTTCACCCAAAAGGCGAAGGACGAGTAGTTCAGCATCGTCAAAGCCTATGGCGTTCCTGAGGGATTTATATTTCAGCAGGGCTTTGTGATATTCAAGTATAACATGAGCCAGTGCATCCATAAGCTCCTTATGACGGGCTATATCCTCATGGGCATAGCTGTACAGCTCCTTATAACTCCCTATCTTTTCCTTTACGGTTTTTTTGAGGTGATCTCTTATTTTTTTAACACTGTCTCTTCCCGGAGGGGAGTTTTTGCTTTTTCTGGGGTATGTTCCATAGGAGCAGCTTTCAACAAAGTCAAACAGGCTGTCATATTCCTTATTATCGTAAAGCTCCTTTAATCTCTGATAGATGATACCTTCACTCCTGAGAAAATCTATGACTGGCTCTTCCCCCAGATCCTCTGCCATAGACAATGCCCTGTCAGAGCTGAGGGTCAGCTCATGGATAAGCTTTCCCATATCCTCTAAAAATATATCCGTCATAGTGCTGTCATTATATTTATCCGACAGCTTGTTTATCCTGCTTTCAAAAAAAGGCATAGCGGAAATACCTGTATACAGCTCGGTGATAAGGCTTTCCAGCGGCTTGTCACTGCTGCCCTTGCAGAAATTATCACACAAAAGCTTCATGGTATCAGGCTCTTTACTGTAAAGCTCCTCCATGAGCCTGCTGATGACTGTATCACTGAATATTTTTTCCTCGGGTCCGTCCAGTATGCGGAAATCCGCCCCCAGGTCGAATCTGGCTATGTTTTTACGGATAAGATCAAAGCAGAAGGCGTGTATGGTGGAGATAGAAGCGGTACCCAGCAAAGCATACTGCCGCTTGAGCCAGGGATCGCTGCCATTTTTTATTATAAGATCACGCAGTGACCGTGAAAGACGCTGCTTCATTTCAGCAGCGGCAGCATTGGTAAATGTGACTACTACCATTTTTTCCACAGGCAGCTGCTGCTCACTGTCGGATATTATACGGGTTAGTCTTTCGATCAATACCGCAGTTTTTCCGCTTCCTGCCGCAGCAGATACTATAACGGATCTGTTGCGTACATCTATGGCGTTTTGCTGATCCCTTGTCCATTTCATGCTGTGTCCTCCTGTTTCCTTTACTCAGGGTAATGATATATAATTATTGCTCCCCCAACTAAACTTTGCCAACAATACTTGCCAGATAGAAAATTTCTCTGCGTCAGAAAGCCTTGCAATACACGAGTATTCCTGCGGCTTTCTTCCTTGA
>CACZQG010000392.1 GCA_902783235.1 uncultured Ruminococcus sp. | reverse complement strand
TTAGATTCTGTTAAATCCTCATATACGAATATACAGTCATCATCTACATTGCACTGCACTGTGTTACAGCTTTGCCCGTTGTTGTACCACCAAATAAAAAATTATATTCTGTACCCACCATCTTGTTTTGCGGTTTTCCTTGAACATAATATTGTTATAATCAGTCCAATAAAAATCCCTAATTATATCTCAGTTAATACTTCTATGTCATCAGGATTATCTATATGCAGATCTTCTTCACCATTTATTTTTTTATAATGCACTTTAATCGGTCCGTAAGGTGTGGGGTATGAAATATCAAGCCACTCAAGACCGACTGTATTTGGTTTTATCAAAACTTTTTTGCATCCGGGCTCTAAAATTCTGATTCCGCCGATCTGCTCCGATAGAAATGCCGCAGGACTGCTTGCCCAGCCATGACATAAACTCATTCTGTATTTATTATAGCAATGCTCACCATAAGTACCGTGTATATCTACCTCTCCATTTTGAGGTATTTCATCTATCCGTGCGGCATTTTCTGCCCATTCAAGTTTAAACTCCTCCCAAAAAGTAGTCGCCCCCAATTTAAGCATAGCTCCCCAATATTTTTTTATCAAGTCTATAGCTTTTTCATATTCACAAAGTTTTGCCATAGCCAAAAGAATATAGTATCCCAAAAAACATGACATTTCGTTTTCAGTGGTTGATAAAAGCTTAATTTTTGCATTTTCGGAGCTTTTACCCGACAAAACTACCAATGATGCAATTCTGTTGTTTAGCTCTGTGTCACTTTCCGGCTCTTTCAAAAGCCGATCAAGGTATATCGTACACTTATCGGCAGCGCATTTGTTATTAAGTGCATCAAATATTTTTTTCGCACATCGGAGTGCCATACACGCAATTGCCTTGATCCCGTCAAATTCACATTCCTGATTGCTACTGCTCCAATCCACAAACCTTCCCAGAGGCAACTCCGTTTTATAGTCATTATCTATCCACAAGGTTAGATTATCTATGATACCTATTATATAATCCTCTTGATTTTTAAGATATTTAAAATCTCCCCAATGCATATATAAATCATGTTGTATTATAATCCACCACATACTGTATGTAGTCACATTATTCATCCACCCATCAGGAGGCGTTTCGTTTTTAATCATTTCAAGGCTGTCCTTAACACACTCATCGTTACCGAACACAGCACGAATTGTGCTGACCTCCGGATGCATATCACCTATCCATACCAATCTGTCACGCTTTATTCCATCCCAAAGATATTTATTCATATTAAGATGAACCGTATATGCGCTCGTTTGCCATATTTCATTCAGTATGGGGTCACTACACTTAAAGTCTCCGACATAGTCAATATCCTTTATATCAGAAACCGCCTTAGCAGCTCTTATCGTAATATCTCCGCCTATTGCCTCCAGTTTTACAAATCGAAATCCCGTATATCCAAACCTCTGTGTACTCATAAACAAAGCAGGAATAGTCATATCTCTTAAAGAATGATGATTGCCGGAGTAATTTTCACCAAGTCTACTCATAGCCTCCGTAACACTTTCTCCGAAAACGATTTTGAGCTTTGTGTCCGGATTTGAAATATTCTGTGTGGTTATGAGAATTCCACCGTTTATTTCCTTGCCAAAATCAAGCAGAATGAATCCTTGATCCTTTATAATAATACAATCACGCTGATTAAAAACAGCCTGATCAATATTATCTTTTAATATGTTCTCAGCCTCACAAACACCAATTGATTTTATAATACGTATAGCCTTTATATTTTCCAAATTATTTTTCTCCTTTATCCTCAAAACAGCCTTGATTTATTCCCTAAATAAATCTTTACATCCTTTACAAATGAGTAAGAACCAGCTTTTTTAGTGCAACAGTTTCATCGAATACATATTTATTTGTCTTAGGTGAAATAAATTTATCCGTTCTACCTATCGCAGCAAAGCCATTGTGCAAAGGAGCGAATATATCGCAATCTTCCCTTATACTATAATTTTATAATGAGTATGTTCAAAAGTTAAGCGA
>CACZQG010000391.1 GCA_902783235.1 uncultured Ruminococcus sp. | reverse complement strand
TCTTTCGTTTGTCAAGTACTTTTTTTCATTTCCTTCTTCAGTTTCCCTTCTCCCGAAGCATTGACTGCGAATTCCTTGCGTTCCATACTCGACTCTCTCTCAGAAAGCTTATTTATTATATCATGATTTTTTCCTTTTGTCAACGGGTTTTTCCAGGTTCTGCGTTTTATATAAAATATTATTTATTTTATCACATTTTTAATATTTATTTTCTTTTTTTCTTCCTATCTATAATAGTAATAATAATATTGATATATAATCTTTTACCTTATCTCCCTTATCTCTTTGTATATCTTTGTATAACTATTTTATTATAAATCAAATGATCACCTTATTTTCAAATCAATCCATCTGTGCCATTCTATGCTTAAACAATTCATGATCTTGTATCTTCTGATTGCAATCAATAGAAATGCAAAGGTCATTGTGGTACGCCGGTATTCCTGCGGCTTTCTTTCTTGCTTTATTTCCTCTCTGTCTCCGTCTTTTTGACATGCTCTAATCGTGAGGGAAAAATACAATTATTATTTAATGTAAATATATATAGTTAGACAGGACAAATTATAAAATCTTTTTACCTCAGAAAATGAAAAATAATTAAATGCGAATAATTACTGTAAATTTAGTAAATACTACACATGATGTGCCATTTTTTTTCCTTTGTGTTATCAATATATACAAATTTAGCTGAATTCTGATTATTTATTTTTTTATTGCAGGTCTTGACAATATTTATGTCAAATGTTACAATTGAGATATAATAAAAAATGTCGTTTTTCGTCTTACTAATTAATTTTACTGTAAGTCATTCGCCCTATTAGTAATTTTTTTACTAAAGCATTATTGAGGAGGTCTACCATGACAGATTATAAACAGTGGAACGGTTTCAAGGGTATTAAGTGGAAAGAAGAGATAGATACCCGTGATTTCATTCAAAACAACTTTACCCCATACGACGGAGATGAATCCTTCCTCACCGGTCCTACTGATGCTACCAATAAACTGTGGAACAGACTTAAAGAGCTTCAGAAGGAGGAACGTGCCAAGGGCGGTGTTCTTGATATGGATACTGATATAGTATCTACTATTACTTCTCATCCGGCCGGCTATATTGACGATTCTTTAAAGGATCTCGAAAAGATAGTTGGTTTGCAGACAGATAAGCCGCTTAAACGTGCATTTATGCCATTTGGCGGTATCAGAATGGCTGAAGAAGCCTGCAAGACATATGGCTACACTCCCAGCCCGGAGCTGCACAGGATATTTACCGAATATCATAAAACTCATAATCAGGGTGTATTTGATGCATACACTCCCGAAATGAGAGCTGCAAGAAAGAATAAGATCATCACAGGTCTTCCCGATACCTATGGCAGAGGACGTATTGTTGGTGATTACAGGCGTGTTGCCCTATACGGCATTGACAGACTTATTGAAAAGAAATCCGAAGACCTCCGTTTTTGCGGCAACGGAAAAATGCGTGATGATGTTATCCGTCAGCGTGAAGAAATATCAACTCAGATCAAAGCTCTTAATGATATGAAAATAATGGCTGAAAGCTATGGCTTTGACATCTCCGCACCGGCTTCCAACGCAAAGGAAGCCTGCCAGTGGCTGTATTTTGGCTATCTTGCCGCTATTAAAACACAGAATGGTGCAGCAATGAGTGTTGGAAGAATTTCCACATTCCTTGATATTTATATAGAACGTGATCTGAGAAATGGCAATCTCACAGAATCCGAAGCACAAGAGCTTATAGATCATATGGTAATGAAATTCCGTATGGTGAAGTTTGCACGTATTCCTTCATATAACGAACTTTTCTCAGGCGATCCTGTATGGGCAACACTTTCTATTGCCGGCAAAGGAATTGACGGCAGACCCCTTGTTACAAAAAATGACTTCCGTTTTCTCCACACACTTGAAAATATGGGACCATCACCCGAACCCAATCTGACCGTTCTGTATTCACCAAAGCTTCCTGAAGCATTTAAGAAATATGCTGCGGCTATCTCTGTAAGAACAAGCTCTATACAGTATGAAAACGATGACGTTATGCGTCCTACCTGGGGAGATGATTATTCCATCTGCTGCTGCGTTTCAGCTACTGAAACAGGTAAGGAGATGCAGTTCTTCGGCGCAAGAGCAAATCTGGCAAAATGTCTGCTTTACGCTATAAACGGTGGAATTGACGCTAAAACAAAGGTACAGGTAGGTCCTAAATACGTTCCTATCACCGATGAATATCTTGACTATGACACTGTAATGGAAAAGTTTGATGATATGATGAGCTGGCTGGCAAGCATTTATGTCCACACTCTCAATCTTATCCACTATATGCACGATAAGTATAACTACGAAGCAGCTGAAATGGCTCTGATAGATACAAAGGTGCGCCGTACCTTCGCCACCGGTATCGCCGGATTCTCTCATGTCGTTGATTCCCTCAGTGCTATCAAATATGCCAAAGTAAGATGCATAAGGGACGAAGACGGTATAGTTACCGACTTTGAGACTACAGGCGATTTTCCACGCTACGGCAATGACGATGACCGTGCTGATGATATTGCAAAGTGGCTGCTGAAAACCTTCCTGCGTAAGATCAAGCAGTGCCACACATACAGGGATTCCGAACCTACTACATCCATACTGACCATTACATCAAATGTGGTTTACGGTAAGGCAACATCGTCACTTCCCGATGGCAGAAAAGCAGGTGTTCCTCTTTCTCCCGGTGCAAATCCCTCTTATGGAGCTGAAAAGAACGGTCTTCTCGCTTCTCTAAATTCCGTTGCAAAACTGCCTTATGAATATGCGCTTGACGGAATTTCAAATACTCAGACGATCAACCCCGATGCCCTCGGACACAATGAGGATGAACAGAAAAACAACCTTGTGAATATTCTTGACGGATATTTCACTCAGGGAGCACATCATCTGAATGTCAATGTATTCACTACAGATAAACTCATTGATGCAATGGAGCATCCGGAAAAGGAAGAATACGCAAACTTCACTATCCGTGTTTCAGGTTATGCTGTTAAGTTTATTGATCTGACCCGTGAACAGCAGCTTGATGTTATTGCAAGGACCTGCCATAAGACCATCTGATATTATTCAAAGTCGCTTTAAGGATGATACTGCGCCGCCCGTGTGCGGTATCATCTTTAAATAGCGGCTCTTTTATTACAGTAATATATAGGAAAAAGGAGATGACTCAGCAGTGGAGGGAAAAATACACTCAATTGAAAGCTTCGGAGCAGCTGATGGTCCGGGCATACGCTTTGTAATTTTCCTGGAAGGATGTCCCATGCGATGCAAATATTGTCATAATCCCGATACATGGGCAAAAAGCACCGGAGATACAATGACTGCACAGGAGCTTATACAAAAAGCGGAACGCTATCGCTCCTACTGGAAAAATGAAGGCGGTATAACAGTCAGCGGCGGCGAGCCGCTTATACAGATAGATTTTGTTACAGAGATTTTCAGACTGGCTCACGAGAATGATATAAATACCGTACTGGATACATCAGGTCAGCCTTTTCAAAGAAAAGAGCCATTTTTCAGCAAATTCATTGAGCTTATGAAATACACCGATCTTGTTATGCTGGATATAAAGGAAATAAATGCGGACCGTCACAGGATACTGACAGGCTTCGGAAATGAAAATATACTGGATATGGCAGGATATCTTTCGGAAATTGGTAAGCCCATATGGATACGTCATGTGCTGGTACCGGGATATACCGATAATGATGAAGATCTTAAAAAGCTCTCATCCTTTATTTCCACCCTTAAAAGTTTGGAAAAAACCGAGGTACTTCCCTATCACACTCTTGGAGCATACAAATGGAAAGCATTGGGAATGGAGTATCCACTGGACGGAACAGACCCTCCAAGCCGTGAGCGTATCGCAAATGCCGAAAGGATCCTCCACATTAAATAGCACACGCAGTATCCGTCAATAAAAATTTTTGAAAAATAATTGTAATTTTGC
>CACZQG010000390.1 GCA_902783235.1 uncultured Ruminococcus sp. | reverse complement strand
GGGATGAATAGATCCGGAAACCCGAACAGTGCTATGGGAAATACAGGAAATGTCAGCACTATAGGCGGATTCAAGGGCGCAAATTTCGGCAATGATCCTTCCAACAGATACTCCAATGGTAATGATCCCAATGGTGATCCAGACAACAGCGAAGAATTTGATAACTACGGCTTTGAACAGGACGAACAGCAGAACCCATCCGGCAATGGGATAGAGGCAGATAAGCTCCAGAAAAATAAACCTGTTATCATTCTTTCCATTGCGGCAGTGGTAGCTGTTATCATTCTTGTAATACTCATATTTGTTATCGCTTCACGTAAAAATGATAAAGAAAACAGCAGTAAGGTGACACGTGTTACTACTCAGGTTCAAACCCAGGCTCCTACTCAGGCTCCCGAAGAAGAGACAGAGGCTGAAACAGAAGAGCCGACAGAAGCCGAAACAAAGGCAGAGACTACCAAGGCACGGGAAAAAGTAAAGGCTGAGGATATTGCTGAGCGCCGCTGCTATATCAATACCGACAGCGATGATATTTACTCCTATAAGTCGGAGTACGTTCTCAATGATATGGATAAAAACAAGGAAAAGAAGCTGTGGAACGGACTGGAGCTTTCCGCAAGAAGAACCTGCCATTCTCACAAAACAAACTGGTATGAATGCTGGAGCAGCGAAAACGGCGAATATATCGGATGGGTAGATGAAAAATTCCTTACCTTCGGACAAAAGGAAAAACCTAAGGAACAGCAGCAGGAACAGCAGCAACAGCAACAGCAGCAACAACAGCAGCAACAACAGGAGCAGCAAAAGGATCCTATATATATTGACAGCAGCAATATACTTCATGTAGACTTTGATATCTCTGCTTATGATTTCCGCTCCATACAGGATCATCTTGACATATCACTGGAGGATCCATCAGATTTTCCGTTCTGGGGAATTGAAGATCTGGGTTACTCCGTGGCAGATTATAAGGGCCATAAGCTTTGCTTTGTGTTCAGATATGACAGACTGGAGGCAATAGTTTACGAAACTATCGGTACTATAGATCAGAACCTGCTTAACAGCGCATCTGCCGTATACGGTAACTATAATACTATTCAGGACGGTGTAAGATACGGCTTCAATGCCAACAGAGGATTCCTGTACATTCTGGAGCAGGATCAGCTGGGTTACACCAACCGTGACAATCAGGATGTTGTACATCAGAGGATAATGGTTTCTGAGCTGTATAATGACATTCAGAATCAGAACTGACAATTCTATTGGAGGAAAAAATATTGGCTAACGAAATGATCCGCAATTTTTGTATAATTGCTCATATTGACCACGGCAAGTCAACTCTTGCAGACAGGATCCTTGAAAAGACCTATACTGTGGCAGAAAGAGATATGGAGGAACAGCTCCTGGACAATATGGATATTGAAAGGGAACGTGGCATTACCATAAAAGCCCGTGCAGTAAGACTTAAATATAAGGCAAATGACGGAAAAGAGTACATCTTCAACCTCATTGATACTCCCGGTCACGTTGACTTCAACTATGAGGTTTCACGTTCACTGGCGGCCTGTGAAGGTGCGTTGCTGGTAGTCGATGCTTCTCAGGGTATAGAAGCACAGACACTGGCAAACACATACCTTGCCATAGAGCATGATCTGGAAGTAGTACCTATCGTAAACAAGATAGATCTGCCCTCTGCCGACCCTCAGAGAGTATGTGAGGAAATAGAGAGCGTCATAGGAATACCTGCTCTTGATGCACCTAAAATATCCGCCAAGGCGGGCATAAACATAGAGGAGGTACTGGAGAGAATAGTCACGGATGTGCCTGCCCCTAAGGGAGATGAGGAAGCGCCCCTGAAAGCACTTATCTTTGACAGCTATTACGATCCATACAAGGGAGTTATTATATATGTCCGTGTCAAGGAAGGCACTGTAAGAACCGGAGACAGGATAAGGCTGATGGCTACAGGTGCGGAATTTGACGTTGTGGAAGCAGGCTTTATGGATGCAGAAAATCATATAGATCAGGGAGTACTCACCGCAGGAGAAGTAGGCTATATCTCCGCTTCGATCAAAAGTATCGGTGATACGCAGGTGGGCGATACGGTAACTAATGCTGAAAGACCCTGCGATGAAGCCCTTCCCGGATATCGTAAAGTCAATCCTATGGTTTTCTCGGGTATCTATCCGGCGGACGGCGCAAAATACGGTGATCTTAGAGAAGCACTGGAAAAGCTTCAGCTCAATGATGCTTCCCTGTCCTTTGAGCCTGAGACTTCCATAGCTCTGGGCTTCGGATTCAGATGCGGTTTTCTTGGACTGCTGCACATGGAAATAATACAGGAGCGCCTTGAAAGAGAATATAATCTGGATCTTATCACAACAGCTCCCTCAGTTATTTTCAAGGTTCAGCTCACAAACGGTGAAACTATATATATCGACAATCCTACCAATTTCCCTGATCCGGGTACTATAGAACACGCTGAGGAGCCTATAGTAAAAGCAGAGATACTTGCTCCCTCGGACTATGTGGGAAATATAATGGAGCTTTGTCAGGAAAGACGAGGAGTCTTCAAGGATATGAAATACCTTGATGAGACAAGAGTAGCTCTCCACTATCAGCTCCCACTGAACGAGATAGTATACGACTTTTTTGATGCGCTGAAATCTCGCACAAAGGGATACGCATCCTTTGACTATGAAATGACAGGATATGCTCCCTCCAAGCTGGTAAAGCTGGATATACTTCTGAATGGAGAGATAGTGGACGCTCTTTCCTTCATCGTCCATGCTGACAGCGCATACAACAGAGGCAGAAGAATGACAGAAAAGCTAAAGGAGAATATCCCACGTCAGCTTTTTGAAGTACCCATACAGGCAGCTATCGGAGGTAAGATAATCGCCAGGGAGACCGTAAAGGCACTTCGTAAGGATGTCCTTGCAAAGTGCTACGGCGGTGATATAACCCGTAAAAAGAAGCTGCTGGAAAAGCAGAAGGAAGGTAAAAAGCGAATGAGACAGCTGGGTACAGTAAATGTTCCTCAGGAAGCTTTTATGAGCGTATTGAAGCTGGATGAGTAAACCGTTGACCCGGAAAACAAATGAGCAGAGTTAAGGCAATACCG
>CACZQG010000389.1 GCA_902783235.1 uncultured Ruminococcus sp. | reverse complement strand
TAATGTTAGATGAATTTGACAATAAAGAGAAAATTTTTGATTATTGTGAAAAAGCTATAGCCAATCACATGATTGTGTGATATAATATAGAATAAGTATTTCTGTCGGAAGATATATCCCGACTGAGATATGAGAAGACAAAGACAAAACAGGACAGAAGAAAATAAGGGGTGTAATAATGAACAAGGCAATCAATCTTCAGGACGTATTTTTAAATCAGGCAAGAAAGGACAAGATCCCTGTAACTATATATCTGACTAACGGATTTCAGTTCAAGGGCATAGTAAGAGGATTTGATAACTATGTGGTGATACTTGACTGTGACGGAAAACAGAATCTTGTATACAAGCACGCCATCTCCACGATCATCCCCGTAAAGACCATACCGATACTTGATTCATCGGAAAGGACGGAACAGACTGCGGCTTTATAATCAGCACTGTTATAAAAGGGTGAGTGTGTAAATGAAAACCATCACGTCCAGAATATTACTCGGAATACTGCTCTTTTGTATAGCTGTGTCGCTTTTTACGGCGGTCAGCCATATGAACAATGAAAAGTATAAGACGGAAACAGCGGTCTATACCCAGGAGGATGATTCCATATCATTCAAGGCGGTATATGTGAGGAATGAAGAGCTTATCAGCTACAGCGGCAAGGGCGTGGTATCCTATTCCATACCTGACGGCGGAAAGCTGGGAGCAGGATCGCTTATTGCGGAGGTATATCCGGATGAGGGACAGATCAATGTCAAGCAGCGTATTGAAAAGCTGAAAAGTGATATTGCTGTTCTGAAAAAAATACAGAATCCGGGTACAATGGAACAGGCGCAGCCCTCAAATCTCTCCGTGCTTATAAGTGATAAATACAAAAGCATAATAAATTCCCGTGAAAAGGGTGAGGTGGAGGATATATCCACCGATATTGATGAACTGATAGTGCTTCTGAGTACATACCAGATGGTAACGGAAAAGGCTTCCGATCTGAAAAAAAGGATGAATGACCTGAATACTGAGCTTTCAGAGCTCAGCTCAAAGGAAATGGTACCTATGGATACCATTAAATCTGATAAGTCGGCATATTTTGTAAGCTTTGCCGACGGCTATGAGGATACATTCTCAATGCAGAATCTCAGCAGCATAACTGCGGATATGATAGAGAAAGCAAGCGACTCAAACAAGACACAGGAAAAGAATGTTATCGGAAAGCTTATTACAGGATATGAATGGTATGTAGTGGGGGTAATTGAATCCGACACGAGAAAATTCAGCGTGGAGGATGAGGTACAGCTTAAATTTCAGTCAACGTCGGAAATGATCGACGGAACTGTTTTTGACATAAGACATACGCAGGACGAGAAAAAGAGCATAGTCGTTATAAAATGCGGCGAGCTGACTCAGGATCTTGTCCGTCACAGAACAGAGCGTGTGGAAATGGTCAAGGGACAGCATAAAGGCATAAAGGTGCCCGAAAAGGCGATACGCTTCAAGGATATGAAGGTGAGCCATATAGATGAAAAAACGGGTGAAAGAGTAACATCCGAGGAAAATGTTGAAGGGGTATATGTAAAGCTGGGTGAGCAGATCACCTTCAAGATGCTGAAAATAGTATACCGTGGGGACGGTTTTGTACTGTCTGCCCGAAATGCGGGAAGCGATTATGTTTCCATCTATGATGATGTCATCGTGGAAGGAGTTGATGCTGATGGGAACTGATCTTTCATATATAGACGAAAATCTCAGAAGGATCACCTATAATGTAGGTGAAGCCAAGGCAAAATACCGGCGGGAAAGTGATGAGATACGCATTATGGCTGTTACGAAAACTGTAGCACCGGAGGCGGTAAATCATGCGGTGGATCTGGGGGTAACACTTCTGGGCGAAAACAGAGTGCAGGAATATATGTCAAAAAAGGATATGTATTCTCAAAAGGCTGAGGTACAGTTTATCGGAGCACTCCAGACAAATAAGGTAAAATACATCATAGACAGTGTGACTCTTATCCATTCGGTGAACAGCATAAAGCTGGCACGGGAGATAGATAAGAGAGCGGAGGGCATATCTGTAAAGCGTGATGTTCTCATTGAAGTTAATGTAGGTGACGAAATGAGCAAAACAGGTGCTGATGCAGCAATGCTGAACGAATTGATATACGAAGCGGCGGAGCTTCCCAACATAAGAATAAAAGGTCTTATGACGATACCGCCTATTGAAAATGCTGAAAAGCATCTTTGCAGGATGCAGGAGATATTTGAGGAATACAAGTCAAAAAGCATAGATGGTGTACAAATGGATATACTTTCTATGGGAATGAGCGGTGATTATGTGACCGCTATAAAGTATGGTTCAAACCTGATCCGCATAGGAAGAGGACTTTTCGGACCGAGAGAATATAAGTGACGGGTCATATCGCAGCTTTTCGGTATGTCCGGGCAGGAGATAGGAAGAATGAAAGGGATCTCATGGTCAAAAGCTATATAAATGCTTGACAGGGATCTAACATAAAACAGACAGGAGAGCAAGAAGATGGATTTACTCAGAAACATCAAGGACTTTTTCGTACCGCCTGAGGACGGTGATGACGAGCTTTATGATGAGAATATGTCATATAACAGCCGCCAGGAAAGAGGCTCGTCGGAAAGAGGAGGCAGTTATTCCTCCAGGGATATGGATAACGAACCCGATCGCAGTGATATGTCATACGGCAGCAGCAGAAGTGCAAGAGCTGAAAGGTTTGAGCATGAAGAAGGCAGAAGGAGCAATAAAGTAGTGAACATCCAGACAACAGCACAGCTGCAGGTAGTACTTGTAAAGCCTGAGGTATTTACTGATGCAAAGCAGATAGCAGATCACCTTATCGCAAAGAAAACCGTTGTTCTGAATCTGGAGACCGCATCGGCTGAAACAAAGAGAAGGATCATAGACTTTCTGGTGGGTGTAGCCTATGCAAACGGCGGAAGTCTGAAGCCTGTAGCCAATATGACATATATAATCACTCCTTATAACGTAGGCTTCATAGGAGAAGACCTGGTGGGGGAGCTTGAAAATAACGGAGTCATAATCTGATAATGGCAGGAACGTTTTCCCAAAGGGACGAAAAGCTTTTTGAGTCAAGGATAACAGATATGATAAGGCTGTCGGAGAAAAGAGGTACTGTTTATTCTCTTTTTCTTGACGGACGTGAAATGAACACAGCAAGAGAGCTGCTGGAGCGCAGCGGCTGCGGATACAAGTTTTACGGTGTTTTCAATGAAGCAGACAGACAGATGCTGTGTATCTATGACAGTGACGGCTATTTTGAGCCGGAGCGGGAAGACTTTCCCATAACTCTCCTGACCTTTCGGTACAGGCAGGAGAATAAGCTTACACACAGAGATTTCCTCGGCGCATTTATGTCACTGGGGATAAAGCGTGAAACGGTGGGAGATATTGCCGTTTTTGAAGGAGTCGCACAGGCTGCTGTTGCTGACACAGCAGCTGAGCTTATCGAAAGTGTGGTCTGTAAGATAGGATCAGTGGGAGTCAGATGCACAAGGGACAGTCTGGATAATGCTCTGCAAAAAAAGCAGGACTATAGGGAGATCACCGGAACTGTACCCTCCCTGCGGCTTGATGCTGTAGTAAGTACAGCTTTGGGACTCAGCAGAGCAAAGGCAGCGGAAATTATAAAAGCAGTCGGGGCAGAGGTGAACTTTGAGGAAAAGCACGACTGTTCTTATAATTTGAAGGAAACAGACGTGATTTCTGTAAGAAGATACGGAAAATATCGTTTGTCCGCTGTATCAGGCATTACAAAAAAAGGCAGGATACATATAACTATCCTTAAAT
>CACZQG010000388.1 GCA_902783235.1 uncultured Ruminococcus sp. | reverse complement strand
CCTTTTTGGACTTCATTGGAGTTCCTTAGTGTTTATTATACCTGTTTCGAGAAGTTTGGGGTAGATGGGGGTTATTTGGGGGGTACCTTAATTTTTGCATTTTCAAATATTATTGTTATACTATAACATAAAAAATGACCGCAAAATGCGGTCATTTAACTATCCAAAATCATTTTTTATTTGAGATCATGTATTTAGCAATAGATGCTGCGTCTCTGATATTGATCTTGTTATCCTGATTGTAGTCTGAATTTGATGGCAGTTGAGCACCTTTACCCTGTGAGAGCTGTTTTGAGATAAATGCGGCATCTCTGACATTAAGTACACCATCCAGGTTGGCATCTCCCAATATACCCACAGGTACAGGTTCAGTTGTTTCTGTAGTGTTTACTGTGAAGCTGTTTTTAGCAAGTTTTTCCACAAAATAATAAGGAACTTCTTCTTCAGTGGTTTTGACATCTATGGTGCTTGTGACTTTTCCGGCACTGGCATCATCATCGGTGATTATGTACTTATAGCTGATAGTCTTTGTTTCACCTGCTGAGAGCTTATCAATAGTGGAATCCTTTTCACTTAAAGCTCCGAGGCTGTCGGTAAGCTTGATGTTTTCGATATTCGAACCCTCAGTAGCAAACTGTGTGTTTTTCACAGTAATAGTTCCCTCAAGAACATCACCTGCTTTGTAAACGTCCTTCGGGTTTTCGATGGAGTTTGTAACTGCAAGGGCATTTCCTTTTACATAAGCCCTGATAGAGAAATTATCAATATCAACAGTATTTCCGGTTAGATCTTTTGTCTTTTCGGACACATCTTTCCAGTCTGCCCATTCGACAACATTCTTTCCCTGTGCGCCGATAAAACTTTCTCCCTTGTTTACAACACCTTTAGCATAGCTCTTAATATAGTTACTGGGATCAAATCCTTCATCACTGCCTTTTTCCTGAATGTATTGCTGACGAAGCATTTCTACCTTTGCTGCATAGCCCTTCTTGTTCGTGTCAAGACCTAATGAAATTGCACGCATTCCGTCTTCTCTGACTATTTTAGCCACAATGGAGTACTTCTGTCCTGCGGGGATAATAAGCTCGTTATCAAGTTTAACACAGTGGAATCCTCCATATTCAAAGGTCTTTTTACCTGAATATACCTTTTCACCGTCTGTGGGTGTCTTGCTCAGGTCATTAAGGAAATATACATCAAATTCAACTGTGGAATTTGGTGTTACAGTGTTCAAGCCTACATCTGTAAGCAGACACTCATTTTCTTCCTCAAACTCATTTGCCATGTACACATCCTCTTCAAACAGTGCTTCTCTAAGTGGATTGGGAAGATGATCATACATACGAGTCTCGACCTTGTCAGCATTTTCTGTTATGTCTTCATTACCTGTTCTGAAATCATAGGACTGAGCAACAGTAAGACTCTGGTCATAGTAGGACAGGTAGAAGTATCCGTCACCGTTATTTCCCCAGTAATCACGGCTGCTTTCTATAGAGTTGTCCTTGTTTCCCCAGGAATTACGGCATATCCATGCACCGTTTGAGGGGATATTGCCCTTAGGGTCATCAAAGTACTCCTTTGGAAAATCATCATCGTAACCCACAATACAAACAGCGTGTGTTAATGCTTTTAATTTGTTTATAGAATTAGGATCGCTTGGATCGTAACTTCTGTCATATGTATATTGTGCCCAGTATGCTGCTTCGGAAGGGTCTTTGGTTTCAATACCATCTGCGGTGCGGTATCTAATAAATGAGTCCTTATCAAGTGGATCATCGGATTGAGATCTGTCTGCAAAATAGCCTATGGCAACACCTCTGCCTGCTACCAGTTCATGCTTTATGGCATTTGTAGCTTTTTCATCGTAGATATATCCCCCGTTAGGTCCTTGTGTCGCAGGAGCAGGAAGACTTGAAGCGTTATCGACCGGTATTGTAGAATTGTATTTTTTTGAATAGTCTACTGTCCAGTCCGCAGCTTTTGCAGGACGATAGTGAGTTTCGTAGTACTTACCCGGTTCCACATCAGTTGAAAGCAATATCTTGTGGTCTTTCTTTACTTCGTTAAGGGCTTTTTCATATTCTTCGTAGGGAATGTCAACATCATCGAAAATTTTATTCTCTGTTTTAAACTTGCCATCTTCAGTTTTCACATATGTTTCAAGATAGGCTTCGTATTTGCCTTCTTTGTTCATGTATGGAACAATGTCTTCAGCTAAAGGACCTACACCTGCGGTATACAGAGGAAGT
>CACZQG010000387.1 GCA_902783235.1 uncultured Ruminococcus sp. | reverse complement strand
CCAAATCTTTGATTTGGATAGAAATGCAAATGCCCTTGGGGCATATTCTTCGCATAAATCTTCAAGATTTAATTGGGACATCAATAGAAGGTTCCGTCAAGATCATAAACCTTTATATAATACCTCTGATATCACATTGAGAACGCCGGGTTTAGCCGCCTCAGGTCTTTACCCATATGGCATCCATATTTACTATCTCCTCCGTACCGTCCGGCTTTTTGCATTTCAGATACCCGGCAGCGTAGTAGATATGATCCGTTTGCCCATTTATAATTTCCGGATCTATATACAAATAGCTTACACCGCTTCTTCCCGATATTATGGAGCTGTGACAATACAGCTGCATATCACCTGCGGTGATGCCGGTTCCCATAAGCATTTTTTCTCTCAGCTCACGGCTGCTCAGCCTGTCAAGAACATTATCCTCACGGCTGCAATATATGATCTTTTTGGAGGAGCTATCTTCAAACCGGGTAAACAGATCCTTTTTTGCACCCGAGCCTACCGTTGCAATTTCCGCTTTGCGGTATCCTATCTGTGCATTGTCTCCGACCTTTAAGACGCACTCCTCCGCAGTCCAGTCCGGAGGCAGCTCATGATCCAGTCTGAACAGCAGACCCTTCTGGTATCTTTGCACAGTGATAGCTGACCGACAGATATCTGAATTTGTTTCCTTTGCATCTTTGTAGTATGGGTGTACCGTGATATCGCAGGGGACAGTAAAGGTCACCCGTGAATTGTAGGAAAGAACACGAAAGCTCTTGCCGTCTGTGGAATACCCCCTGCAATAGAATATGCTGTTTCCCTTTTGTGCATCAGCTGTCAGCGTATATGGCTGATCCTTTATTACTTTTTCGCTTTTTGATCCATCATACCTCTTTATAGTAACATACTCAGCGCCTCTCTGATATCCGCAGGAGCATTTTCCGTCATTATGAAAGCAGTGCGCTTCCATTACATAATTATCCCATTCACCGCACATCTTTACATGAACAGCTGAAAGATATTTTTCATTGCAGTATGAACTGAATGCAGCCTTGAATATGGGATCGCTCAGCTGATAGTAATTGTATGTATGAGTATGCTTCCAACGGGCTTGCAGCCTGATATTTTCTGTAATTTTAGTGTTAAAATCAAAGACTGAGCCTTTTGTATATTGACCGGTATTTTCCGCTGTGGCCCATTTTTCAAAGCAGTATCCATTTTTCTTGGGATCAGCCGGTGGTACAGCAGTTTCACCATAGCCCACGCTCTGAGGATCAATTCTTCCGCTGCCGCCGTTAAGATCAAATGATACAGTACAGGTACTGCGCTGCCATTTTCCCTTTATGACCCTGACGCTTTCACTATCAGCAGTTTCTACAGGTATCTCATCTCCGGGAGAATAGCTTTTACCCTGTTCATCCTCCCAGCCAACAAATGTATAGCCGGAAAGCCGGGGAGCAGCAGGTGCTTTTACTCTGCCGCCTTTGACTGTAAGAATATATCTTGTTCCTTCATTATCGCTATCGGGGATATACGCATCCAACAGTTCACCGTACTTGTTGACATTTCCCTTTATTATTCTGCTTCCATCCTCCACAAAGGCAACCGCCATAATATCCTTGTCCCCCTTTAATGCAAGACACCTTGCGCCGTTGGGCAATACCACTGCTTTATCCATAAACTGCTGTGTGGAATCCACCACCTTAATGCTTTCGGGAGGATACCAGCTTTCGTTATCCGGACAGCTGACCTGAATTTCCCTTGCATCCCTTTCAGCTTCAAAGCGCAGGGTTTGAATATTCATATCATCCAGAGTAAGATCACTGTCCATTATCCCTTCTCCGCTGAAGCCGGGTGCTGTAATTTTTAATTTATTATTTTCTGAGCTTCCGTAATATAGTATGGTGTATACTTCACCGTCCTTGCCGTCAAGGCGGCAAAATTTCAGACCATTGGACAGGGCATATTTTTCCGCTGTTGAATCTGCATAACCATATATGGTGCCGGTAAGAGTATTCTTTTGACTGCTTATTTCACAGGAGCTGTTGGGAATTATTATCTTTTCCAGTGCTGTGCATCGGGTAAACGCACCTTTGCCTATGCTTTCAACCGATGCAGGCAGCTCTATCTCCCTGAGCGACGTACAGCCCCAGAAGGCACTTGCTGCGATTTCCTCAACTGTTTCGGGGATTTTTACCTCTTTAAGAGCTTTACAGGAAT
>CACZQG010000386.1 GCA_902783235.1 uncultured Ruminococcus sp. | reverse complement strand
GCAAGCCTTTGAAAAGGCTTGACCTAAACTTTTGTATTTAAGTAATTCATAATTTATTACAAATTGCTTACTAAAATTGATTTCCGTGGGGTACGCCAGTATGCCTGCATCGATTTTGTACAATCTAACGAAAAATCTAACGGTCAATCTGACGCACAATCTTTTTGCGGTATTAAAAAAGACGATGTGATTCGGGTGTTGAAGCATATCGTCTTAATTATGTATTCTTTTATATTACTGCTCTAAAATGCAGAATCCGTCGCCGCAGTAGAAGTAATACGTGGGTGACTGTGAATTAGCGTAGTTTACAACTCCCACCTTCCAGCAGTCAAAACCGTCTCCGGGGCTCTTAGCCTTTTCTGTGCTTTCAATTCTCCAGTCGCCGTCACCGATCTGATCTGCTGCACCGGCAAGAGCGTTTTGGCCTGCTTCCTGTTCGTCAATAAAGGAAGCGTTCTCATCGGATTTCTGGAATTCTTCCCATTCCTCCTGAGACATTGTCTCGTCCTGGGAACTGCCGTTGTCGTCAGATTTCTCATCAGCTG
Organism: uncultured Ruminococcus sp.; assembly: GCA_902783235.1. Classification (GTDB taxonomy): domain Bacteria; phylum Bacillota; class Clostridia; order Oscillospirales; family Ruminococcaceae; genus Porcipelethomonas. The sequence continues at coordinate 3,327 of CACZQG010000386.1, read as the reverse complement.
ACTGACTGCTGCTGCTGTCAGCCTTTGAGCTGCTCTTGGATGATGAGCTGTCATTTCCACATCCTGTCATAGATACTGCCATTACAACTGCCATAAATGCAGAACAAACTGTACCCATAAGCTTTAACTTACTCATTCTACATACTCCTTTTAATAGTCATTATACACCGGAAGGTGTTTATCATTTGAGCTCGGCATTGATTTTTAAATCAATGCTTATTACTATTATATTATAGCACATTTAAGATTTTTTGTCATTATAAAAATTGTGTTCGTAATAAAGTTTGGTTATTGTGGTATATTCTTTTCGCATAATGATATTGTATTATATTTATAGTGTTGTTTTGTTGGATTTTGGTATGGGTTCGGGTAAGGAAACATAATGCTGACAGGAAATATGTGCAGCAGCTTATTTGTGGTTGAGAAAATCATTCAGCCCCGAGAAAATTGTAAAAGCCACCTTATTCTGATAATCCTTGGTTTTCAGAAGCTCTGCCTCCTCATAATTGGACAGAAAACCACACTCTGCCATTATAGTGGGATTTTTACTGAAATAACAGAGAAACAGCTCCTTTCCGCACTGCTTTATCTCCCGGTCATTATCGGGCTGGAGATATTCCCTGAATTTTGTCTGTACCGATTCTGCCAGAGCCTTGCTTTGCTTGTTGGTTGCAGAGTAGAACATCTGTGCGCCGCTGTATTTGGGATCGGTGAACTGGTTCTGATGAATGGATATACACACCGCATTGTCGTATTTGTTGAATAATTCCAGTCTGTTGTCCATATCCGAGCTTTTCTGATTGGCAATGCCCTCTACTCCCTCATCGTGGATGGAGGTATCGGTATCTCTTGTCACCTCTACCCGATAGCCGAAGGATCTCAGCATATCACGAAGGGTCAGAAGTATGCTGAGATTGATGCCCTTTTCCGGTACACCATCCTTTGTGGTACAGCCCCCGTCTATTCCTCCGTGACCTGCGTCAAGAATGATGACAGGGGAGTTGTCCTCTGCACTTCCAAGTGTGGGGACGGCTTTTTCCCCGAGGGGGCTTTTGATAAAATATGCTGCCGCACCGCCTGCAACTGCCAATGCGCATAGTGTTGTAAGTGCTCTTCTTGTTATTTTTTTCATAATACACCTCAAGTTATCATTATTTGTATAATTATATGAATAACAGAGACAAACTATGCGGTATTGTCTTAATTGGGGACACATACACAATAGAATAAAAATGTCAGCCGTTTTTTGGCTGACATTTTTTGCGTATGAATCGGATAAAGCCTGAGCCGTATATAAATTTCTCCATCAGCTGCTCTTCGAGCTTATAACCGCCTAACACATAAGAGTATGAGCAAAACGAAATTTAATTCACGCTTTATAGCCGCTCTTCGAGCTCATAATTGCCTAACGCATAAGAGTATGAGCGAAACTAAAAGTCTTTGCCAAGCTTTCTTCAGAAAGCGGAGCGAAACTAAAAGTCTTTGTCAAGCTTTCTTCAGAAAGCGGCCTTTTCCCGACTGTATAAAATTATGAAGCCGTCCACAAGAGGGCGGCTTCATGAGGAAAAAGTATGAAAATTATGAGGGATAGTGATTATCAGTTAGCCTGTACTTCCTTGTCACCGAAGAGGGTATCGCCCTTGGTGATCTCCTGGAGAGTTACCTTGATGTCCTGATCCTGACCGTTACGGTTGATATTTACCACGATCTCTTCTCCTGCCTTATGCTTGGAGATTATTTCTTTAAGCTTTGTAGTAGTGGAGACAGCCTCATTGTCAACGCCGATGATAACATCTCCTGCCATTATGCCGGCTGCATCAGCTGCACCGTTGGGAGTTACCGAGCGGACATAAAGTCCTACAGGGATACCATAGAGGTTGGATGTGGATTCATCAACAGCGATACTTGTAAGGCCAAGCTGTGCTCTGCCTTTAACATAGCCGTAGTTTATAAGGTCATCAATGATGGTTTTAGCCTGTGTGATAGGAATAGCAAATCCAAGACCTTCAATAGTTGCACTTGTGTAAGCACTGGACATTTTAGCGGAATTGATTCCTACTACCTGACCGTAGCTGTTTACCAGCGGTCCGCCTGAGTTGCCGTTATTGATAGGCGCATCAGTCTGTATAAGGCTCATCTGCTTGTCGTTTACGGAGATCTCACGTCCCAGAGCTGAAACGATACCGCTTGTAACAGATCCGAACAGTTCAAATCCCAAAGGATTGCCTATAGCCAGTACCAGCTCGCCCACTTTAAGGTCATCACTGTTTCCAAAGTCTGCCGGCTTTAGATTTGTAGCATCTATTTTGAGTACGGCAATATCGGTATCTGTATCATAGCCGATTATAGAAGCATCATAATTGGTCTTATCGGACATCAGTACCGATACGCTCTGTGCTTTGCCGTAATTGGTATTTGCCTCTGTATCATAGATTACATGGGCATTGGTAATGATGTAACCGTCTGATGTCATTACAATACCTGTACCTGTTGCAGTTGCGGATTTTTGCTGAGTATTTCCATCGCCGGAGCCGAAGGGCATTCCGAAAAACCAGTCTGAGGAATAATTCTGTGCAGGAACAGCGAACTGTGATGAGATACCTACCACTGCGGGCATTACCTTGTCAACAGCATCCGGGAGAGACAGACTGTCTGATCTGGAGGCAAGCTCAATAAGGCTTTTCTGTTCAGTATCATTCTTATTGGCAGCATTATCTGCTGAAAGTGATGAGCCTGAGGAAGAATCATTTTCCTGACTGCTTTCACTTGTGCTTGAACCAAAGAAGTTTTTGAAGCTGAATCCGTTGTCGATATATCTGTAAGTACTTATTGAACCTGCGGATATAACAGCAGCGCAGACTGCAAATGCGATCACTCTTGTTATAACACCCTTTTTCTTTTTGGGCTGGGGTTCTGTGGGATCGTCGGTGGTATTGTAGGAGCTGCCTTTAGCAGTATCCGGATAGCTGTAGCTGTATGAGCTGCGGTTTTCATTGTTGTCGTTAATGTTGTTGTTTTCGTAATCATTCATCATAATAAGACATCCTTTCTATAAGTAAACTTTAAGTATTGCCTTAAGAGCTTATCTTTTGTGCTCTGTTCTTTTGTCTATAATTATATTATACCCATCAATGTGATAGATGTATGATAATGAATGGAAAAGGAGGTTAAATAAAAATTAAAAAAAAGGGCATGATATGTGAAACCACGCAGATACGGGCTTTGCTTCTTATGATAGTATATATTGATCCCCCAACTAAATCTTGAATTTTCTGCTTGTCTAAATACTGAACTTCTGCGTCGGAAAGGCTTGAAATACGCGAGTAT
>CACZQG010000385.1 GCA_902783235.1 uncultured Ruminococcus sp. | reverse complement strand
TTTGACATACGCCAGTATGCCTGCATCGATTTTGTACAATCTAACGAAAAATCTGACTTCGCATCTGACGCACAATCTTTGTGCGGCATTGCCTATACGAGTGACTGTACTGCATTATCACCGATGTGCAGTGCGGTCACTTTTTTTCTTTCTCTGTATGATTGAAATGGGGAATAATTCCGCATTACTCCCGAATAATCCGGAAGTATTCCGGAATATTCCCGATTACTCACATTAAAGTAAAGTAAAGGAAAGTAAAGTAAATAAAAGAAAAAGAAATAAAATGAAATCAAAGGAAAGTAAAAAAAAGAAACCGGAAAGATCCGGAAAGCCATGCGGCTGACCACGGACAAAAACGGCAATGCAGTGCTGTGATCTCAGCTGTGATTCCCCTTCATGGCTCTGCTTGACATATGACCCAAAAAATGCTATAATAATATAATACACAAAATGGGTAAGTATTACCCGTATCATTTTGCAGGAGGTAAGAGAATGCTCAGGATATTCAAGTATTTACGGGCAAAGGAATGGCTCATGGCGCTTATTTGCGTTGTATTCATCGTGGGTCAGGTGTGGCTGGATCTTATGCTTCCGGACTACACAAAGGATCTGACAGAGCTTATCACTACCAACGTGGACAATATGTCGGATGTGTGGGAGATAGGCGGAAAGATGCTTCTTTGTACACTGGCAAGCGTTGCCATGTCAATAGCCACAGGCTATTTTGCATCCAAGATAGCTGCCGGCTTTTCAAGGAGACTCAGAGCCAACATATTCGGAAAGGTAGCTGACTTTTCCATGGAGGAGATCAACAAATTCTCCACATCCAGTCTTATAACCCGTACAACAAACGACGTTATACAGATCCAGCTGCTTATCGCTATGGGCTTGCAGGTCATGGTAAAGGGTCCTATCCTGGCAGTCTGGGCTATATTGAAAATACTGGGAAAAAGCTGGCAGTGGACTGCTGCTACCGGCGTTGCCCTGGGAGTGCTGTTCGTTCTGATATTTATAGCTACGGTGTTTGCTTTCCCGAAATTCAAAAGGGTACAGACCTACAACGATAACCTTAACCGTGTTACCCGTGAGAACCTTATGGGCATCAGGGTGGTAAGAGCCTATAATGCGGAAAGCTATCAGCAGGAAAAGTTTGAAAAGGCAAATGATGACCTGACAAGGACTCACCTTTTCATCGGCAGGGTAATGGCTCTTATGCTGCCGGGTATGAGTGCTATCATGAGCGGTCTGCCCCTGGCTATATACTGGATAGGCGCAATACTCATAAACGAGGCGATAGATCCGGAGGCCAAGATAGATCTTATGAAAAACATGGTGGCATTCTCCTCGTATGCCATTCAGGTGATAATGGCTTTCGTTATGATGGTCATGATATTCATTATCGCTCCCAGAGCAAGCGTTTCAGCCAGGCGTATCAATGAGGTGCTGGATACTGTGCCGCGCATAAAGGAGGGTACTCTGGAAAGAGGCAGCATCGGCGTTCAGGGCGAGGTGGAATTCAAAAACGTAAGCTTTAAATATCCCGATGCGGCAGACTATGTACTTAAAAATATATCCTTTACCGCCAAAAAGGGCGAGGTAGTGGCATTTATCGGCTCCACCGGCAGCGGCAAGACCACACTGGTGAATCTGATACCCCGATTCTATGACGCAACAGAGGGTGAGGTAATTATAGACGGAGAAAATGTCAAAAATTACAAGCAGTCCTCTCTTTATGACAAGATAGGCTATGTCTCACAAAAGGCGTTTATGTTCAGCGGTACCGTTTCCTCCAATGTTGCCTACGGTGAAAGTGATGAGACCGACTACACACGGGAGAATATAGAAAAGGCAGTCAGCATCGCTCAGGCAGATGAATTTGTCAGCAGGATGAAGAATACATACGATGCGGCTGTGGCACAGGACGGCGCAAATCTTTCCGGCGGTCAGAAGCAGAGACTTTCCATTGCAAGAGCTATATGCAGAGATCCGGAAATATATATTTTCGACGATTCCTTCTCTGCACTGGACTACAAGACCGACAGGATACTCCGTGCAGAGCTTAAAAAGACTACCGAAGACAAGACCACCCTTATTGTTGCACAGCGTATAGGAACCATCAAGAATGCTGACAGGATCATCGTTCTGGATGAAGGTGAAATGGTGGGCATGGGAACACATAAGGAGCTGCTGAAAAACTGCGAGGTATACCGTCAGATAGCCCTTTCACAGCTTTCAAAGGAGGAACTGGAAAATGAGTGATGAGATCAAGGTTCAGAAGGCTCCGCCCAGAAGAGGTCCGGGCTCCAAGATGAATGCAGCAGAAAAGCCAAAGGATCTGAAAAAAGCCTTCGCACAGCTTCTGAGATTTTCTAAAAACTGCATACCTCCCATGGTGGTTGCGCTTGTACTGGCGATCGCAGGTACCATACTGTCTCTTATAGGTCCGAATCTTCTCAGGAATATGACCAACTGCATAACAGACGGTCTTGCACTTATGCGTGAGGGCAATATGTCGGGTATTGATATACAGGAGGTCAAGAGCATTGGATTTACCCTGATAGTGCTTTATGGTCTGAGCCTCATCTTCTCATACCTGCAAAGCTTTATCATGACCTCGGTGACACAGAATATTACAAGAAGGCTCCGTACCAATATTTCTCAGAAGATAAACAGGGTGCCTCTTAAATATTTCAATAAGACCAGCTTTGGTGATGTGCTCAGCCGTGTTACCAACGATATCGACCTTATAGGTCAGACTCTTAACATGAGCGTGGGACAGCTGGTATCCGCAGTTACAATGTTCATAGGCTCGCTGGTAATGATGATCTACACCGATGTGATAATGGCTGTAACGGCTGTTGCCTCAACCATACTGGGCTTTGTACTGATGGGTATTATCATGAGCAGATCTCAGAAATACTTTGTAAGCCAGCAGTCTGAGCTGGGTAAGATAAACGGCCATATTGAGGAGATATATACCGGACATAATGTGGTCAAGGTGTATAACGGCACATATGAGGCTGAAAAGACATTCAGCGAGATAAATGACAGATTGTATGAAAGTGCATGGAAATCCCAGTTCCTGTCGGGAATAATGATGCCTATAATGAACTTTATCGGCAACTTCGGATATGTGGCAGTATGCGTTGTGGGCGCAATGCTGGTACTGGACGGCAAGATGGATTTCGGTGTTATAGTTGCATTTATGATATACATTCGTCTGTTTACCACTCCCTTGCAGCAGATAGCTCAGGCAGCCACAAGTATGCAGACTACCGCTGCCGCTTCCGAGCGTATATTTGAGCTGTTCGATGAGGAGGAAATGGCAGACGAGAGCCATAAGACAAAACGCCTGGAGCCAAAGGATACAAAAGGAGATGTGGAATTTAAGAATGTCAGATTCGGATATGACCCTGACAAGACCATCATCCACGATTTCTCGGCTCACGCAAAGCAGGGTCAGAAGGTGGCTATTGTAGGCCCTACAGGTGCAGGTAAGACCACAATGGTAAATCTGCTTATGAGATTTTTTGAGCTGGATGAGGGTAATATATTAATAGACGGAATACCTGTAAGTGAGCTTACAAGGGAAAATGTCCACAGTCTTTTCTGCATGGTACTGCAGGATACATGGCTGTTTGAAGGCACTATACGTGAAAATATCGTCTACAGCAAGGAAAACGTTACTGATGAGGAAATAATAAAGGCGTGCAAGGCGGTGGGTATCTATCGCTTTATAAAGACCCTCCCCGATGGCTTCGATACGGTGCTCAATGATAAGGTGAGCCTGTCAGCAGGTCAGAAGCAGCTTATCACTATTGCAAGAGCAATGATCGAAAATGCGCCTCTGCTTATACTGGATGAGGCTACAAGCTCTGTGGATACCCGTACAGAGGTACAGATACAGGAGGCTATGGATAAGCTTACAGTGGGACGTACTTCCTTTGTTATCGCTCACAGACTTTCTACGATCAGAAATGCGGATCTTATCCTTGTTATGAAGGACGGAGATATTATCGAAAGCGGTGACCATGAACAGCTTATAAAGCAGAACGGTTTCTACGCAGAGCTTTACAACAGCCAGTTTGAAAAAGTTTCGTGACAGAGGTGAAGTTAAAATGAAGTTTAATTACATTGCTATCGAAAGAGAATATGCAAGCGGCGGAAATTATATAGGTCAAAAAACGGCTGCTCTTCTGAATATACCCTGCTACGGCAGGGAGATACCTGAAATAACCGCCCAAAAAAATGATGTGTCCGTGGAAAGGATACTGGAGCTGGAGGAGGACGTGAACAGAAGCTTCCTTTATTCCCTGGCAAGAATGTCAAACTACCTCAACGAAGGCTCTCTGAGACTGGCAGCCGATTCCGTAGCCGTTGAGGAAATGAACGTTATCCGTGAACTGGCAGGCAACGGTCCCGCAGTCTTTGTGGGCAGAACAGCTGCCTTCGCCCTGAAGGATAAAAAGGATGTTCTGAAGGTGTTTATCCACGCTCCCATCAATTACCGTGAAACAAGAGCTGTTACAGAATACAGCGTGTGCCGCACCGAGGTTACTGATGTTATCAGAAAGGCGGACAGAAGACGTGCGGCATACTACCGCAGCAACTTCGGTAAGGAGTGGAGAGAATACGTTGACTATGACCTGGTGCTGGACAGCAGCATCCTGGGTCTCGACAAGTGCGCCGCTGTTATCGCTGAATGCGCCAGATGATGGCGCTTTTTCCCCAGGTAAAAACGCTTTTTTGAAAAAAAGCTTGGCAAAAAACTTTTAGTTTCGCTCATACTCTCATGCGTTCGGCAGTGGTGAGCTCGAAGAGCTGCTTTAGAGAGTGAATTGGGTTAAGATCAAATGGGAACGCTCGACTGAACGAATATGAGACTTTGATTACAGATGGTGAGCTTTAATGAATATTAAGGATATAAGACGTTTATTGAATAAGAATGTGTTATGGACCACTCATTGTCTTCAAAGAATGGGTGAACGTGATATAAAAAGATCCGATGTTAAGAATTGTATCGTAAATGGGGAAATTATCGAAGAATATCCGGATGATCTGCCTTATCCCAGCTGTCTTGTTTTTGGAATGACTTTGGAAAACAAAGCACTCCATGTTGTTGTTGGATTTGATGCGGATGCTCTGTATATAATAACTGCGTATTATCCCACAGAAGATAAATTCGGGGCTGATCTTAAAACAAGGAGGAAATGACCATGTGTGTTTTTTGCAAAAATGATACCTGCTTTGATTCAACTACTACCCATGTGGTGAACTACAAAAACTGCATTATCATAATCAAAAATGTTCCTTGTCTTGAATGCGGACAGTGCGGTGAAAAATACTATGCCGATGAGGTGGCTGAAAGGATCGAAAAAATCGTCGATCAGGCTAAAAAGCTAATGCAGGAGATCTCTGTCGTGGATTATAAAACAGCTGCCTGATATGAATGTAACGCTTTCTGAAGAAAAAATTTAAAAAAGCTCTTGACAAATGAAAAAAAACGTGCTAAAATAGACCTATCAAATAAATGCAATGACGAAGAGAAGTAGCATAGGAGTTCGTTCTCAGTGAGCATGGGAGAGTGTGAACCATGTATCAGAGCCTTTGTGAAT
>CACZQG010000384.1 GCA_902783235.1 uncultured Ruminococcus sp. | reverse complement strand
CACCGCAAGCCTTTGAAAAGGCTTGACCTAAACTTTTGTATTTAAGTAATTCATAGTTTATTACAAATTGCTTACTAAAATTGATTTCGTGAAAAAAGCATCCATATACTTGACTTTGAGGAATAATTCTGATATTATATATAGTATAAATATAATCATGTCGCAGATGTCCTATGTATCCGGGGCAGCGGATCTTATCTCATGTATTTGGCAGCAGCCTGAATTTTTCGCCGAAAGCATGGGAAACAACGGCTTCTGCGATGGCTGCAGTCGCTGCAGTGTGATGGAGAGAGATCATCGCACTATGCTTCGACTATAAGTATATTTATTTATGATTTACAGGAGGAATACTATGTCAGGATATGATGAAAAGGATATGATGACCGCAGAAAATGAAAACATATCCTCTGCGTCTCCGCTTTCGGAGGAGGGCTATTCGCCTATTACAGAGGAAGCACCCTCAATGGGACCTGAGCCCTTTAACAGTACAGAGGTCATAAGCGGAGTTCAGGTGGTAAAGAGATCACCGGGAAAGCTTATAGCCGTAATTGCTGCTGTGGTCATAGCTGTGTTTGCACTTTGCGGAGGAGCATATGCCTTAATACCTCAGGTAAGGAACGCTGCAAGAAGCCTTCTTACATCCGATGCAAGCTACTATCATTGGATAGAGGAAAGAAACCTGTCTGATGGTACAGACAGGATCACTGAGGCTATGGATAAGTCAAAGGAAATGACAGATCTTACTGCTGCATTTGAATTGAAGCCGGATAACGAGGGTATCAGCAAGCTTCTGGAGTCAAAGGGTCAGAATATCAGCGGATTAAAGCTCCCTGATATGGGCTATGATCTCAGAAGCACGAAAACAGATGATGTGCAGAATCTTAATGCTTCATTTTCAGCTAACGGAACGCCTATCCTCAGTGCCAATTCATATGTGAAGGATGGCAGTATTTATTATCAGATACCTGAGCTGTCATCAGATTATATATGTCTGGATCTTAATGATATTATTGAAAAGGGTGTTGAATCACAAAAGCTTAAGGGTATAAGTGAGAGTGATGCTGAAAAGCTTAAAACCATCAAGAAGTATTTCTCCAAGCTCTCTGAGGGTGATATTATCAGCTCTGATGACCTGAACACTCTTATAAAGAAATATGGCAATATTATCTTTGACAATGTGGGCAATGTTGACAAGGAAACAGGGGTCGAGGTTGAAGCTGACGGTATAAGCTCAAAATACACCAGACTGACTGCAAGTATTGATGCAGGCACTCTTTTCCATATAGCAAAGGAAGGCCTGGATGAGTTGGAGGATGACAAGCTGATCAAAAGGATAATTGTGGAAGACCTTGAGCTTGTTTCCTCAGAGGATTATGATAAGGCTTTTGATAAGCTTGATGACAAGATCGATTCATATGATGAGGTATCCGGCGGTGAAGTATACTTTACAATGGATGTATATGTAAACAGCCGTGGAGAAATTGTTGGCAGAACTATCAATGCAGACAAGGAAAATATAAAGGCAGGATATCTTATTACCAATGACGGTGATGACTGGGGCTTTACAATTTTTGCGGATATGAAGGGTGAAAGATATTCTTTGGACGGCAATGCACACAAGGATGGAAACAAGTTTACAGGCAAGGCATCTGCTAATGCCGGAGAAAAGAAGGATATTATAAGCATCTCCTTTGAGGATCTGGAATGTGTTGATGAAAAATATGTAAATGGCAGCATAACACTGGGACTCTCTTCATTGGGATTTGATGATATTACTGTAAGCCTTGAAAACAAGGATGATATGCAGCATATAAGCAGTGATATAACCTATGGCGGTAATAAGCTCTTTACACTTTCTGCCGACTATGGCAGAAAGACACCCGACAAGATCACTGTTTTCAATAATGACTGCAGGGTATACAAGCTTACAGAGATAAAGGATTACCTGAACAGTATAGACAAGACTAAGGCTGAAAATTTCATAAAGAATATTTTCAAGGCTATGGGAATGACCGATGAACAGATAGCACAGCTGGAAGGCAATAAGGATCTGGGTGAGCTTTTCAGTGATGAGGTAGGAAAGCTGTCTCAGAACGGCGGTGATGTACTTCTCACAGGCGGCAGTCTGCTTTCCGATGCCCCCTCTTTGTCAGCTTCCGGTAACGGAGAAGATCAGACCGTGAATTCCGAAGCTTCCGCAGCTGATGATGCATTAGGTGATACACAGAATGCCGATAGCGGAACAGTAGAAGTAAAATATGACCTTACCAAGGTAAGCTATCAATTTGATGGTAAGGACATAAAGCTCCCTTCCAGAATAGACGGTATTGACAAAATGGTGAAGTTTGAAAAGGATAAGCTGGATGCAAGGTATGGTTATGCCTATGGCTCCTCGGAGGATTATTCTCTCAGCGTGTCTGTAAGCAATAAAACAGATAAAGAAATAAGCGTAAATGAAGGCAATGTGGAATACATTTCTGTATCCGACACTGCATCACATACGCTTACTGTGGATGGTATAGGCTGCGGTGATGACATAAAGAAGGCTGCCGACAAGTACGGTATAACTCTTCGTGATCCTCAGTCAGGATATGTTGTCATCAAAAATACCGAGGGCTATAACTACATTTCCATGATGTACTCACAGGGTAAGATATGGAACCTATCCGTAAGAATAGACTAAATATACCTTGAATTTCTACAACACTGCACCAAAAATAGTGCAGTGTTGTTTTTACATTAATCCGAAGCTGATGGACAGAGCGTTATCCACTTTGTTCATGGCACCGTTGTCCAGCTCTCCCATACGTTCTTTAAGGCGTTTTTTGTCAATAGTTCGCACCTGCTCCAGCAGTACCACACTGTCCTTGGCAAGTCCGCAGCCGTGGGCACTCAGCTCAATATGAGTGGGAAGCCGTGATTTATCCTTCTGGCTGGTAATGGCAGCAGCTATCACTGTTGGACTGTGACGGTTGCCCACATCATTCTGAACAATAAGTACAGGCCGTATCCCGCCCTGCTCCGAGCCTACCACCGGGCTGAGATCTGCATAGTATATCTCTCCTCTTTTTACAGACATAATATCTAACTCCATTTCTGTTATTGATGTCTCAAAAAGATCCTGAAAACATTTCGCCGGATTAATGCCGGTATACTCCGGGTACTTCCGACACAGAGGCACAGCATTTGGGAAGGCGGTAAACAGGGATCTGAGTGAGGTATCAATATTGATTCTATCTATATAATTGACTTTAAATTCTGTTTTATACGGCAGTGCCATATATTGCCTTAATACTTTTGAGTGATAAAACCCGAACAGGTACAGGTCATATAAAAACCGAGGTCATTTGACCTCGGTTTTTCGCTTCTCAAGTGGATATAGATTTTCAGTCATATATCCGAATAGAGCCGCTTTTTATCAAACCGTACCTGTAACAGTAAGAACAGCAGAACCCGGGGTAACAGTATAGGAGCCGTCGGCGTTCTGGGTGAAGGCAGCGGCAGGAACGGTAATGATACCCGGTGTAGTTTCAAAGGTGCCGCCGGCTTCATCGTAGGTGTAATCGGAAGTGGCTGTGCCGTCAAGGGTAACACCTGTAATAGTGAGCTTGGGGTCAAAGATATCCGTAACTGTAATGTTATCGGAGGCTTCTGCCGGCATATTGCCTGTGTTCTGTATAGTGAAGGTGTAGGTAATAGTACCGTTTTCTGTAATTATACAGGGAGACATGGACTTTACGATGTTAAGCACAGGTCCGGAGAAAACTGTTACAGTTTCCGAGGCAGTAAGGGGCATTCTCTGTATCGAGCCGGAATCCACGGTTACCGTATTGGTAACTGTTGAGCCGGCGGAGAGAGGCGCAAAGCTGTTGACAGATGCCTTATAGAGTATCTGAGCAGTACCGTTTGCAGGAACGGTAATACCGCTTATCTGAAGGTTGTCAGCTGTGACCTGTGCAGTGGGATCGGGCTGAAGCTCGCCGTTGACAAGGTATTTAGCGGAGTTTTCCACATATTCCAGCGGTATTACTGTCTGTGTGCCGGAGGTGTATTCTCCCAGATCGTCGGTGATAGTAACACCTGTATAAGGGGTATTGCCGGAATTGGTCAGGTTTACAATGTAGGTGACTGTACTTCCTGCATTGTAAGTGTCATCAAGTGCGTTCTTGGTGACGGATAAAACACCAACAAGCTCGCCCGTTACAACGTTTGAGTTTACCGTGGTGTTGTTATATGATAAAGTAGCCTGGTTGGTAAAAGCTGCCATATTGATCTCCCTTTCGAGTTTTATCGGGGACATTCGCCCCAATGATATTGTATGCTTCAAACCGAAAAGGGTGAAGGTTGATTAAGGCAGCAACTCACTCACGGAAATCAATTTTAGTAAGCAATTTGTAATAAACTATGAATTACTTAAATACAAAAGTTTAGGTCAAGCCTTTTCAAAGGCTTG
>CACZQG010000383.1 GCA_902783235.1 uncultured Ruminococcus sp. | reverse complement strand
CTCCTGCTGATTATATCAGTGCCTTCCTTTCAAATGGTGAACTTTTTTGAAATTTTTGTATCACATCATTGACAAACCAACATTTTTGCGGTGTAAATGATTTTTATTCAAGCAGTATCAGACCTTTAAAAACTGCCGGATAAGGGATAGCATACAAGTATTTGTTTCGTAATTCACAAAAATGACAAATTTAAGAATAATTCTTTGATTTGAGGTTGATTTTTTATTCAAAATAGTGTATAATAATAATTGATATTAAATGTTTTATTTTTGATCCGTAACAAATAGTGCAGAACGCTTATATGTATTTGCTTTTATATTGCGAAGGGTGCATTTGTATGAGAAAAAACCGTATAAGCCGGGCGTTTTGCATAAATTTTTCAATGAGGAGGTGAATGATATGAGAGAGATCGAAGTAGATGCAACATTGGAAAATCTTGCCAAGGTATTTGATTTTTTGCACAAGGCTTTTGACGATCTGGATGTGGACGATCATATAAGAGGTCAGGTCAAAATGTGTGTGGAAGAAATATACATGAATATAACTCACTACGCATATAATCCTGAGATCGGTCTTGCCAGAGTGGCTTTTGCCGTGGATGATGAAATAAAACCGGCAAAGGTGATAATCACACTTTCGGATAAAGGCAAGCCTTATGATCCTATGACACACGAGGATCCCGATCTGGATCTGGATCTTGATGATATGCCTATAGGCGGTCTGGGAATATATCTTGTTAAATCCACTATGGATAGGGTAGAGTATGAATTAAAAGACGGAAGAAATGTTCTTACAATGGAAAAAAGACTTGTATGAGATAATAAAGGGAATGTGCCTTATATGAGAGAGGACTTCGCCCTTGAATTATAGCTGTGTGATATTTGTTTTACGCCGTATGCGGATCCGGTGACAGTAAAATCAGGCAGGCTGTTATATCTGCTGCCTGCACAGCTTTCCACTGAAAACAGACAGTGGAGGCGCATTGCTTTTTGGAGTATTGAGGCAATGCAGCATACAGAAAAGGAGAACTAATATGGAAATAGAAAAAACAGATAACGGTGAGAAGATGAATGTAAAGCTCATTGGTGAGATAGATGCTATGAACGCAAATGACATCGAGCAGGAACTGTTAAAGGAATCTGAGGGTGTCAAGGATATAATCTTTGATATGAGCGGTCTGGAATACATATCATCCGCCGGACTTCGTGTACTCCTTGCAATGCAGAAAAAAATGAAAAAACAGGGCAGTATGGAGGTCAGAAATACTACAGACGATGTTATGCAGATATTTAAGGTGACAGGCTTTATAAGACTTTTGAATATTGTTTAAGGTTATACCGCACAATCTTTGTGCGGCGTTGCCTTAAAGGTTGCTTTTTTACATTTGATGCAATTATCAGAAAAGGAGGTCGGCAGCATGGAAGAAAAAACCAACAAAGGAAACGAGTCAATAAAGCTTGCTGACCTTACAGATATTTCTGCGATAAAAAGTATGCAGGATTCTCTTGCAGCATCTACAGGATTGGCTGTTCAGATAATAGACAGCTGCGGAGAATCAATAACCCAGCTGTCCGGTAAAAAAGGCATATGCCGCAATTGTATATGCTGTTCGTTAAATGAATGCCTTGACAGAGCGGATAAGATAGAGCCTCCTATAGAAGTGGAAGAGAACATGGGATCTGTTTCCTATTATCGCTGCAAGGCAGGTCTTATACTTGTATCTGCTCCACTTACGGCGAATTCCGAGCTTATAGGCAGTATAGTGTGCGGACAGCTGCTTCTTGAGGAAGGAAAAACCACCGTATATAAGGATACGGATAATGAGTTGATCCGTGCCTTGAACAGAACGGTAAGGATGAACAAAGCAGCTCTGAAAAATGCAGTAAGATCCCTGAATGCCATTGCATTCGGATTATCAGGCATACTTTTGCGCTCTTATCTTCTGGACAAAGCCGTTCAGGAGGCTGCCAATGCTTCAAAGGTAAAAAGCGATTTTCTGGCAAATATGAGTCATGAGATCAGAACTCCTATGAATGCGGTATTGGGAATGGTGGATCTGGCACTTCGTGAGGATATGCCGGATGCCGCAAGGGAGTATGTTAATCAGATAAAGGTATCCGGAAAGAATCTTCTGGTAATAATAAATGATATACTTGATTTTTCTAAGATCGAGTCGGGAAAAATGGAGATCGTATGTGAAGAATATGAGATCTATTCACTGCTGAATGATATTGCAAATATTATAGATATGAGGATCGGTGATAAGGAGATAGATTTTACAATGGATATCTCTCCCGATCTTCCAAGAAAGCTCTATGGTGACAGTAAGCATATACATGAGATATTAATAAATATTCTCAATAATGCAGTCAAGTTCACACGAAAGGGCAATATAAATCTGAGCATATACTGCGAGCCCAGGGATGAGGAAAACTGTGTTCTGTGCATAGATGTAAGTGATACGGGTATCGGCATCAAGGATGAGGATAAACAAAAGCTGTTCAGTTCATTCCAGCAGGTGGATACAAGACGAAACAGAAATATTGAAGGAACAGGTCTTGGTCTTGCTATTACAAAACAGCTTTTGTCGCTTATGGAAGGAAGCATATCCTTTGAAAGTGAGTATAAGAAGGGTACTACTTTTTTTATGCGACTGCCTCAGAGAGTGGTGGAGCATATCACTGATATCAATCCGGCTGATGAAAATCTGCGTACTTTTATATACATTGAAAGCGAGTATGTAAGACGGCGGATCGAAACGGAACTTCAGCGAATAGGAGCTGTGTATACGGAGATAACGGATGCAGCTTTGGTGGAAAAGGAAAAGCCGGATTTTCTTATTATTGATAAAGAGAATCTATCAAATGAGCTTTTGTATTTTTATGAAAAAAATCCGGAGCTTCACTGCCTTGCAGCAGCTGATTATACCAGCAGAAGCACGGCACTGCTTCCGAATGTACAGATAATAAGAAAGCCCATATACGCACTTATGCTTTATAATGCTATGGGATTTAGCAATGTACAGCTTTTCTGCGACGATACAGAGCCGGAGTCCTTCAATTTTGTTGCCCCCACCGCAAAAATACTTATAGTTGATGATAATCCTGTAAATCTTACAGTGGCAAAGGGTCTTTTGCAGCCTTTGAAAATGGTGATCGACCTGGCGGAAAATGCCGGAGAAGCCATTGAAAAGATAACGGAGAATGAATACGATGTTGTATTCATGGATCACATGATGCCCGAGGTGGATGGAGTGGAGGCTACTCATATTATCCGCCGTATCATGCCCGAATATGATAATATCCCCATAATAGCACTTACGGCAAATGCTGTAAGCGGTGCAAAGGAAATGTTCCTGGCGGAGGGCATGGCTGATTTTGTTGCAAAGCCCATTGACCTGAAGCAAATAACAGCTGTACTGTACAAATGGCTGCCAAAGGATAAGATAGTACCTGTCACCGAGGAGGAAATGACATATAAAAAGCCTGAAAATGAGGAATTGTCCATACCGGGTCTTGCTGTGAAAAAGGCAATGGAAGGACTGGGAAGCCGTGAGCTTTATATGACAGTACTGAATGAGTACTTCAAGGCTATCAGTACAAAATCCCAGGTCATAAGAAAGTATTATGAGACCGGAGATATCAGCAATTATACAGTTGAGGTGCATTCACTGAAAAGTACCTCACGGCAGATAGGAGCTATGGAACTGGGTGAGCTGGCATATTCTCTTGAAATGGCAGGAAAAGGCGGCGACATGGAGCTTATCAATGCGAAAACAGATGAAGTATTGAAAATGTATACCGATCTGAAGGAGACTCTTCGTCCTTATGTTACGGTGGAGGAGAATACAGAGCTTAAAAAGGCATCAAGGGATGAGGTGCTTTCATTATTTGACGGCATGGCAGAGGCACTGTCAAGCTTTGACGCTATAGAGATAGATGATATAATAGGCAAGCTGTCAGAATATGACTTCGGATCGGATAAACAAAGGGAATATCTGGAGAAAATGAAGTCAGCCTCCGAAATGATGGATATTGACGGAATAGAAAGCATAATGAATGAATGGAGAGAATGTCTGCCTTAAATGATTAGATCAAGGAGAAGGATATGAAAAAAAAGCTGAGAATGATGGGAACAGTGCTGACCGCTGCCGCATTACTGACAGCCTGTGTGTCAATGACAGGATGCGGTAAGGATAACAGCAGCAGTGAGAGTGATAGCCTTGCAGATGCGGGGGTATCCTCTAAGGCTTTAAATGGTATATATGATATTTTTGTGACAGATGAGGATTATGTTTCCTATAAGGACTATTTTCCGGATGCAAAATTTGATGAAAAGCTTGATGGTGACAGTATTGTTATAAGCATAAGCGGTACGGATGGACAGGACGGAACATATACCTTCCCTGTAGAAAACGGATATATTGTATGTAACATTAATTCCGGTAATAATATATCTGCTATGCTGTTCAGTTTTATTATGAGCAGCGTGGGCAAATACTATGGTATAAATCCTACATTGTATTCAGGTTATTTAAATGGAATGGAAACTCTGGGAAAAGAAAGCAAGTATTACGAAATCCATAACCGGGATGATAATACAGGAACTATAAAGCTCAAAATTGATGAAAAGCCGGAAATGAAAGAGCTTGAAGAAATGTATATAGACGAAAAGGCACTTGAACAGTTCAGCGATGATGCGGGAGGCATCGTTACAAATATAGGTAAAGTCCTGGCAAATATTACCACCGGCGGAGTGGGAGATACTTTGAGTATTGCAGTAGGCGAATATGAAAAAAACACAGAGCTTACCTATAAGTCTGTGATAAGTATTGTTAATAAGTTCAAACCCAAGGGCTATGAGGAATTTATTGAGAAATTCTCTCAATTAACAGAGATCTCATCTGATAACTATAAGGTAAGCTTTGATGGTAAGGAATTTCGTCAAAGACATGATGTAGAGCAGCCGGATGGTTATAAGTATGTTTATGTGACATTCGGTGATGTATGATAATTTAAGGTAACACCGCACAAAGACCGCTTGGAAGCTTTGCACGTCTTATATAGCAAACAACAAAAACAATTGGTTGTTACATTAGCTCGTCACCAATAATTGGTGAGATATAATGAATTCGTTCCTTTACT
>CACZQG010000382.1 GCA_902783235.1 uncultured Ruminococcus sp. | reverse complement strand
TCCTGCTGATTATATCAGTGCCTTCCTTTCAAATGGTGAACTTTTTTGAAATTTTTGTATCACATCATTGACAAACCAACAATTTTTGCTATTTTAAACATAAAGATAATTTATTTTAAAAATAAAGCTTTTAAGGGCATTATTTCCAGTTAACTCTGCTGTATTTTTCATGTGATTTCGGCAATAATGATAGGGAAATAAATTATATTGAGGTAAGAACAATGGCTTACAATAAAGTTGTCATATCAGGAATAAATACATCAGAGCTGACAGTTTTAAAGGAAAGCGAAAAAACAGAGCTTCTTCGGGAGATACAGAGAACAGGCAGCAAAGAAGCCAGAGATAAGCTGATAAAAGGCAATCTGAGACTTGTACTCAGCGTGATACAAAAATTCACCAACAGAGGTGAAGATGTTGATGATCTCTTCCAGATAGGAGTAGTGGGACTTATAAAAGCAATCAACAATTTTGATCTGTCTAAGGAGGTGCGTTTTTCTACCTACTGTGTTCCAATGATAGCCGGAGAACTCAGGCGGTATCTGCGTGATTTCAATCAGATCAAAGTAAGCCGTTCTATGAAGGATCTTGCTTACAAAGCAATGCAGGCAAAGGAAAAATACATCACAGATAATCAAAGAGAACCAAAAATAGATGAAATAGCAGAAATGATAGGTGCAAACCGCAAGGATGTTGTAATGGCACTGGAAAGTATCTCCGAGCCTGTATCTCTGTATGAACCTGTATACTCGGATTCCGGCGACACTCTCTATGTTCTGGATCAGATCAGTGACAAAAATGATATAGAAGGCTGGCTGGATGAACTTGCATTGAAGGAAACCATACGCTCCCTTGGGGAAAGAGAAAAAAATATCCTCTACCTGCGTTTTTTCTGCGGAAAAACCCAGGTAGAGGTGGCAAGTGAGATAGGTATTTCACAGGCACAGGTGTCTCGCCTTGAAAAAGGAGCACTTGATAAGATCAAAAATCACGCATGAAAAACCGCACACAGAGCTTCTTAGTCTGCGTGCGGTATAAATCAGAACATATTCTCGTTCAAAACCAATATGTGATAAGGTATGCCATTGATAACAGGGTTAATAGTCCTTGTTATCTTATGCTGTATAGGCCATATGTATTCCTGAAGATCATTGTATTCACCGTCGGACAAAAGCAGGAAGTATTCATCCTGTCCCTCCTGCTCATCATACCATTTGGATGACGACTGGTAAAGACGCTTACTAAGGGAATCATTGGTAACATCACGGCATTTTACCTTAGAGCCGGATATAACGGTTATGGAATTTGCATTCCAGAATGTGGCATACCCATAAGTAAGTCCGTTATCCTGCAGGCAATCCGATATTGCAAAAAGAATATTATCCTTATAGTTATCCGAAGGCATATCAGAAACATCCTTCAGGTTCATAAAGGAAAGTGCAATGACAGGAATGGACAGCAGTATACCCACTCTTGAAGCAGACATATTCTCTGTAATAACATATAGTACAAACATGATCGAGAGTATCACAGCAGTTCCCAGCATAGGAACAAGTCTCCACTCTGCTCCTGACAGCAGTCCGAAAATAACCCCTGACATAACCAGCGCCGAAGCCGCCCAATGAAGCCATATGAATATACGCATTGCTTTTCCCTTATTGTTATGCTTATATTTGGCATAAAAACAGGTAGCAATAACCGGGATTGCTGCAACAACTCCTGCAGCAATAATACGGATCATATTTACTATGCCCTCCGGATCCGACATTTTCTTATCAGTAAGTCCCTGAACACCAAAAAGCTTCAGCCATGACATTGCAATTGTATGGAAATTCTCTACCCATTTTCCCATTTCGGAAAAATGCGAGTATGCATCCGCATATCCTGCAATCATATCTCCCTGGAAATATGCAAGTATCTTTCCTCCCAGGAATACCATAACAAAGAATATGCCCAAAATGATATAAGTCTGCATGGACTTCTTGCTTATCAGATTGCTGCGGCTGTTGACCAATTGCTCTGCGAAAATGCCTGCCAGAAATGGAAGTGCAAATATACTCAAAGCAGAAATACCATCAGTAGCTGTAAGCATAATAAATATGCAAAGAACAGCAAGGGTCACAAAGTAGTGGATCCTGATGTTTTTTTTGTTTATAAGCTCATTGTCTGAAAGCTTTTCACCCAGATTCATAAGCCTGAAATACAAAAAGCAGCCTATGGCGATAAATAGAATTCCCAGAGTATAATAAATAGTGTGTCCCCAGAATATCTCACGCATTTTTGGAGACGAAAATGTAAGTGCGATAAACACTGCAACACCTATGAGGGAATACCGTATATCAAATTTCATTTCCTTGAGAGTCAGAAGCAGAAAAACCGTCAAAAGCAGGAAAAATGCAAACATTCCAAGATGATGCGTAGTAAGAGATACATCAAATATAGATATTAGCGGCTGCATTATAAGATTGATACCAAAAGGCAGGAAGCAGGCATAAATAAAATCCGGATCAAATACACTTCCGCTTTCATGTGACGCATTTGCCCACATGATGGTATCTGTACAGTCGGCATGGAATTCTCCCTGTGACGTAAAGAAAATATAGTATATTGCTACATATGCTGCATAGGCAAACATTAAAACAGGTATAAGATATGTAAGTACCTTTCTGAGCTTTTCATTGTTATATAAGGAAACAGCAGCTTCCTTTACTGATGAAAACAGGACCTCATTATCCCGTTCCTCTTCTTTCTCAGTGCTGTTATTACTGCTTTGAGATGCAGTGCTCTCAGCTGAATCGGAATTATTATTCCCGGTGTCGTTATTTTCTGTACCTTCTGCATCAGCACCGCCCTGTGGTTCCATTATTTCTTCATCTGACATTTGATCATTCCTCCTAATTCTTTTGAAGATGTTTTTTTCGGTATTCCGTACTTGTTATGCCCTCTCTCCTTTTGAATTGTCTTGCAAAATAATTCACACCGGAAAAGCCGCATTTTTTTGCTATCAATTCAGGAGAAAAGCTTGTATCTGTAAGCAGTGTTTTAGCTTTCTCTATCCGTTTATCAAGAACATAGTTCAGCACAGTTTTACCAAAACGTTTCTTAAAATCCCTTATCATACAGTACTTACTAATGTAAAACCTGTTTGAAAGATCATCAAGTGTAATATGGCTGCAATAATTATCATCAAGGTAAGCTTTGATATTATCAAGATGATCGTCACTCCTCATACCACATCACCCCCATTATACATATTATATTATATAACATCATTGTCCCATTGTCAATAATCTTTTTTTGCATCGGCATTTTTGTTAAGGCAATACCGCACAAAGATTGTGCGTCAGATGCGAAGTCAGATTTTTCGTTAGATTGTACAAAATCGATGTAGG
>CACZQG010000381.1 GCA_902783235.1 uncultured Ruminococcus sp. | reverse complement strand
GAAAAGAATAACTTCCTTATTCACTTTTTACAGCAGCAGATCAAACCTCATTTTTATTTAAATTGCCTGACCACTATCGACAGTATGCTTAGCATAGGAGAAACTGAAACCGCAAGAAAAATGCTTACATTTACTTCAAAGTATCTGCGCTACCTGTTTCAAGCAGATCAGGATTTCATCAATCTAAGCAGCGAATTAGCCCACATTGAAGATTACATTAATATTCAAAACCTACGATTAGGTCACACCATAAAATATGAATTACACACAAAAGAGGACTATGCCCTTGTACAGGTTCCTCCACTCCTGCTTATCACTTTTGTGGAAAACATCATAAAACATGCCATACCACACGGAGAAACGTTAGATATCAGGATCAACTGCGATAAATATGACTGCAGCACTGATTCTTTATCAGCCAAATACAAAACGCCATATTATTTTGAGATCACAATTTCAGATAATGGACAGGGGTTGGATGAAGAAATAATAGAAAAGATCAATAACGGAATCTCTGTATCAAAGGATGGCCAGCACCTTGGCTTAAGCAACAGTTTGAAACGCTTAGAGCTTTTATATGACAATCGGTTTGAATTAATACTTGCAAATAATGATGCAATAGGCGCAAAAGTAATCCTTCACATACCATATACACCGGAATAAGAGGTATTTGTCAACTACCCACCGCCCAAAGGGCAGTGGGTTTCCGCCTACGACAACTGAAAGGATTTTATTTATGAATGCATTAATCGTAGACGATGATAGATTTGTTGTCATCGCTTTAGAAAAAGGAATAGACTGGAAAACACTTGGAATAGACAATGTCTTTAAGGCATATCGCATTGAAGAAGCCAAAGAGATCATAAATAATAATCAGATCGATATCTTACTCAGCGACATAGATATGCCACAGGGTTCTGGTATAGATTTACTGGAGTATCTCAGGGAAAACGGCTACAATTTACCGGCCATATTTCTCACAAATTATGCCGATTTCAACTATGCCAAAAGAGCTTTGGAACTTAAAAGCTTTCATTATTACCTTAAACCAATTGATTATGATGAGTTATCCATCATTATAAAAGATGCTCTTTTAGAATCAGTTTCAAATGCCAGTAAAAATAAAACTGCAAGAGACCAGCTTTGGGTTAACTATCTTCTTCAAAAGCAGATTTCACCTGATGATTTTCTCTACAAGCTTAAGGCATTTGACTCTGCAGTTAATGATGGGGATCAGTTTATAGTATCACTTTTTCAGATCTATCCCTATGTTTTAAAGGATGGCAGTCAGATCATATGTCAGTACAGCAATATCAATGATATTTATGAGCAGATCACCAAACTCTTTATATCTGTATTTGGCGGACACTTTTCAACTAAGGGATTGATCCTGCCTTATCAGACAGAAGAAAACCTTCTGATAGCCTTAGTGCCTGTACCTAAGGATGAGGGAGCGGGCTCATCACATTTTAACATGATCAAAACCCAGGCAGAGGAGATAGTATTTATAACAAATGAAAAACTAATGCTGCACTCCAGTTTTTTCGTATCAAAGGCGGAATCTGTTTTATCCTTACCATCTACTCTGGACAGATTGCTGCAGCTTAGAAAAGATAATGCAAACAATATTGACAAAGTACTTACTCTTTCCCATTTTGATGCAAAAATAAGTCCCGGACAACCACTGGATACAGATATACTTATGACTGTAATAAATTCAAAAGACTGGGAACAGTTTTATCAGCTTGTACTTAAGTACTCAGCAAAGCTCAAGGCTAATGGTGCCTTAACCGGTACAACCCTTTCAACCCTTTATTTTGAGATCAACAAGCTTTTGTATACCTACCTGGATGAACTGGATATCCCTGCTCAGGATATATTAAGCAAAGACTCGTATCAGTTTTTCAACAGACATATTTCTCTGTCCGAATACTACTTCAGACTTTACCTTGACTATATAGTCCAAGTATTTTCACGGTTTTCCGAGCCTGACAGTGAAGAGCAGTCTATCATAAAATTATTTAATTACGTTGATACCCATTTCAAGGATGAAATATCAAGAAATGATCTGGCTGATATGTTTTTCTTTGACCCTGACTATATAACCAAGATTTTCAAAAGGGAAAAAGGGATGAGCTACATGGACTACATTATAGAAAAACGTATGGAGCTTGCAAAAAAGCTGTTAACAGAAACCAACACTCCGGTCAGGGATATCTCCCTTGCGATCGGTTATGATAACTATTCATATTTTACAAGACTGTTT
>CACZQG010000380.1 GCA_902783235.1 uncultured Ruminococcus sp. | reverse complement strand
TCTCTTTCATATTTGCACGATATATCTCACCGGATACGGGTCAATACCGTACAAAGCTTATGCGTCAGATGCACTGCCTGATCCCTTTGGAGTGCATAGATCAGAATTCCATTATTATAGCACCAAAGGTAAGTCCTGCGCCAAAGCCCACAAAGGCTATCTTGTCACCGGGCTTTATCCTGCCCTCCTGTATTGCTTCATGAAGGGCTATAGGGATAGAGGCACTGGATGTGTTTGCGTGCTTATGTATATTTATTACGAATTTGTCAAGAGATATGTCTAAATTCTTTGCTGCGGTCTCAATTATTCTTGCATTTGCCTGATGAGGGATTATAGCATCAAGCTCATTTATGTCAAAGCCTATCTTCTCAGCTGCTGTCTGAAGAGCACGGGGAAGTGTCCTTGTAGCAAACTTATAAACCTCTCTGCCGTCCTGATAAAGATAGTGGGAATTGGATTCCGGGAATTCGTCATCCACCTTGCCGTTTCCTGTCATAAATGCATTATGAGGGGGGATGGATCTGGCAAACAGGTATTTAGCTCCTGTGCCGTCTGCTCCCAGGTAGCTGGAATAGAGGGCGTTGTCACGTCTTTCTATTACCATAGCAGCTGCACCGTCACCGAAAAGAACGCAGGTACTTCTGTCGGAATAGTCGGTTATTTTGGTCAGGTTCTCGTTGGATATAACAAGAGCATATTTTATATCCTCATCCGACTGGAGATATCTTTTTGCCATATCTATGCCGTATACACAGCCTGCACAGGCGCAGTTGATATCAATAGTCATGGCGTTCACAGCTCCCAGCTTGCCCTGTATAACGCAAGCCATAGAGGGAGTATAATAGTCGGGTGAAACGCTGGAGTCAATAATCACTCCTATATCCTCCGGGGAGATCCCTGCATCCTTTATGGCTGCCTTTGCAGCTTCAAGACCCATATACCAGGTAGGCTCACCGTCAGACACATACCTTTCGCTCATGCCTGTTCTTGTCCTGATCCATTCATCGCTGGTCTCTACTATCTTAGTAAAGTCCTCATTCACAACTTTTTTTCCGGGAAGATACTGTCCCGTGCCTAAAATTTTGATTCCCTGCAAAAAAATTCCTCCTGACGATTGTAATTATCTGAAATTTATGGTATTATATATGTAGATGTTTTTTATTCTACGTAAAACATATCATCTTAATTATAGTATATTTTTGAAAATTTTGCAATGCAATATATGATTTTTAAGTAAGATTGTTCGTTTTACCATATATTGCCTGATGATGGATGTGCAAAATTATGCAATTTACAGAAAGAGGTAAACAGGTTATGACAGCATTTTTATTTACAGGACAAGGCTCCCAGCGTCTGGGTATGGGTAAGGAGATACTTGAAGCTTATCCCGATCTGGGCTATATCTACGATACTGCATCGGATATACTGGGATATGACCTTAAAAAGGTAATATTTGAGAGTACTGATGAGGAGCTGGCACAGACTAAAAATTCTCAGCCGGCTATAATGGCAACATCTCTTTTGTGCTTTGAAGCAGCTAAGAAAAAGGGTATCACCTTTGATGCTGTAGCAGGGCACTCCCTGGGTGAATATGCCGCAATGGTGGCATCGGGTATGCTTTCCCTTGAGGATGGATTCAGAGTCATAAAGGCGAGAGCTGCTGCTATGGATAAGGCAGGACAGGAGACAGAAGGAGCAATGTACGCTATAATGAAAATATCCCCGGAGGATGTGGAAAAAGTATGCGAGAGCATTGAGGGATATGTGGTGCCGGTAAACTATAATTCTCCGATGCAGACGGTTATTGCCGGGGAAAAGGCGGCCTGCGAAAAGGCAGCGGAGGTGTTCGGAGAAAAGAGAGCAAGAGCTGTACAGCTGAAGGTCTCGGCTGCATTCCATTCAAAGCTTATGGAAGGTGCGGCTGAGGAGTTTTACAACGCAGTTAAGGATGTAAGGTTCAATAAGCCCACAGTACCCTTTTATTCAAATGTTACGGGGGGCGAGCTGGAGGACTTCTCGGATATTCCGTCCCTTCTCAGAAAGCATATGGTTTCCCCGGTGCGTTTTACAGATGAACTGAGAGCCATGAAGGAGAAGGGTACAGATAAATTTATAGAGCTGGGACCCGGAAAGGTCCTTACCGGACTTGTGAAAAAAACTCTGGATGGCGTTACCGCTCTTAATATCGAAAATACAGATACTTTGGAAGCAGCTGTGTGATCCGTAAGGCAGATCAGTCTTTGTAAGCTGCTATATTCGGGAGGTGAACAGATGGCGTATTCGGTGCTGATGTCGGTATACTATAAAGAAAGAGCGGAAAATCTCCGTACCAGTGTGGTCAGTATGATGCAGCAGACTGTTCCTCCTGATGATTTTGTATTGTACTGTGACGGTCCTCTGGGAGAGGAGCTGCAAAGTGAGATAGAACTTCTCCGTGTGCAATATCCACAGCTGAATGTAGTAAATTGTGATGAAAACAGGGGTCTTGGAGCGGCTCTCCATGAGGGACTGGCATACTGCCGAAATGAGATAATTGCACGTATGGACAGTGATGATATTGCCAAGCCCGAAAGGATGGCACTTTCACTGAGGGCAATGGAGGAGCATCATGCAGATATAGTCAGCGGAGCAGTAGAGGAATTTGACGGCACTGCCGACAACGTGACCTGTATAAGAGCACTTCCGGAAACAGATAGGGAGATCAAAAAATATGTCCGCCGAAGGAACCCCTTCAATCATCCCAGCGTTACCTTCAGAAAGAAATACGCTCTTCTGGCAGGCAGCTACCAGATATGCCCGTACTTTGAGGATTACTGGCTTTGGGCAAGAATGCTGCAAAACGGCTGCCGGGGATATAATATACAGCAAAGCATTCTTTATATGAGAGGCGGAGAGAATATGTACAGGCGCAGAGGCGGGCTTACATATACCGGAGCTGCCCTGAGCTTCAGACGACGTATGAGGCGTGTGAGATTTTGCTCCCTGTGGGATCTGATGATTACAAGTACGGCTCATATAATATCCGGACTTCTTCCCAATAAGCTGAGAATGCTGTTCTACTCCAGAATACTAAGAAAATGACAAATGTAAAGGAAGATACAAATGGGATTACTACAGAAGCTGCCAAGAAAAACATGGAGCTTTTTAAATGTAATAAACAGGATAGTCAGAAAAGACCCATACAGGATAATTCTTTATTCAAATATGGGCTTTCGGGACAATGTAAGAGCTGTTTTCGACTATTTGATACAAAATGGATATAATAAGCGCTATAAAATAATAGTCAGCCTAAACGATCATAAAAAATATTCCGAAACTCCGGAAAAGAACGTGGAATATGTGAGCCCGGTAAAGGGACTTTTCAAGTTTTTCCGCTGCAAATACTGTTACTATTGCTTTGGCAAGTACCCCATAAAGCCGCCGAAAAATCAGTTTGTATTCAATCTTTTTCACGGAATGCCCCTAAAGCGCATAGGCAATATGGTGCCGGGATGCGAAAAGATAGATTATAACTATTTTTCCCTTGTACTGTGTACCTCGGAATATTTTCGTGATATAATCAAAAGATCCTTCAATGCTTCCGATGAGCAGATAGCTATATGCGGTCAGCCGAGAACAGATGAGATGCTGGCGGAAATAGCTCCCGAGGATGAAATGAATGCCAAGGCGGAGCTTATTGATTATGACAGCCGCTTTTCAAAAATGATACTCTGGCTGCCTACATATCGTGACGGTCGGGGAAGTGAGCTGGATATACTGGAAACAAGATCCCTGAATAAGCTGGACAAAATGCTGTCGGACAACGGCTATGTGATGCTGGTAAAGCTGCATCCACTGTCAACTACGGATCCTTATATGGCAAGCTCTACATTGAAATGCATCAGGGTCATAGACAACGATACCCTGGAGAAGTCACGTATAGGCTTTTATTCGCTTCTTGCCATGTCTCACGCACTTATTACCGACTATTCCAGTGTATTCTTTGATTATGTGCTGCTGGACAGACCTATAGGCTTTGTTATAGATGATATAAAGGAATACAGCCGTGACAGGGGATTTGTGTTTGATGATCCTCTGAGCAATATGCCGGGGGAGCTTATACGCAGCAGCGAGGATTTTCTGGGATTTGTAAAGGATGTTATAGACGGCAGGGATAAGCTCATGAATTACCGCCGTATGCTTTGCAGCCGCTTTAATGCCTTTAATGATGCGGATAACTGCAAGCGTGTGGTAAGTGTTATAGATGTGAATGAAAGACGGCTCAAAAGGAAGAACAAGCATGATATTTAAAAATATTCTGAAAAAAATACCGCTGCTGAACAAATTGTTCAGAAATACATATATAAAAAAACTGGGCGGTGACTATGACAAGCTGTCGGAAAGCTGTGTTACCGACCCGAAGCTGATAGTATTTGAAAGCTATCAGGGAAGGAATTATTCCTGCAGCCCCAAGGCTATATATGAGTATATGCTCAGCTCTCCGGATTTTTCTGACTACAGATTTGTCTGGGTCTTCCGTGATACGGATAAGCACGGGGAATTTCCCTCCAATACCTCCCTTGTAAAATATGACAGCAAGGAATCCTTCCGGGCATATGCGGAGGCAGGTACCTGGATAGTAAATTCACGCCTGCGAAGCTTTATAGTTCCCAGGGAGGATCAGAGATATATCCAGTGCTGGCACGGTACACCGCTGAAAAAAATAGGCTGTGATGTTACCGCAGGCAGCAATGCCACCTCTACGCCCACGGAAATAAGGGAAGAGTATACCCGTGACGGACAGATCATATCCGCCTTTATATCCCCCTGCGATCATACCACTGAGAAGCTCATATCTGCATTTGCTCTGAGGGACGGTAACAAGCGCATTATACAGCAGGGCTATCCACGGAATGATGCACTTTTCGGGTTTACGGGAGAAAAGGTGGGGAATATACGCAGTAAGCTTGGCATCCCCGGTGACAAAAGGGTCATTCTTTACTGTCCTACCTTCCGTGACAACGATCATGACAGTACAGGCTACAGACTGAAAGGTACATTTGATATAAAGAGCTTTATGGAGAAGTTCGGTAAATTTGCGGTCCTTCTTGTCCGTGCCCATTATTTTGTTGCCGTGGAGCAGGAGATCGCACAAATGGGTGAGGGTGTTATAGATGTATCAGACTATGATGATATAAATGATCTGTACATTGCCAGTGATATGCTGATAACCGATTATTCCAGCGTTTTTTTCGACTATGCAAATCTGAAGCGTCCCATGATATTCTATCACAGTGATGCCAAGGAATACGAAAAGGAGATACGAGGCTTTTATATGGGTACAGCAATGCTTCCCGGCTTTATCGTAACTCAGCAGAAGGAGCTGGAAAAAACAGTAGGCAGTATACTTGTGGATATGAAGCAGGGAGGGGACGGGCTTCTGCGGTACAAAACAGCTATCCCTGCCTTTAACAAGCGTTTTAACCCGTTGGAGGACGGACATTCGGCGGAAAGAACAGTCAAAGCGTTATTTAATATGTAACCATTAGGAGCAAGGCACACTGAGGCATGGTCAGTGTGGTTAAATCAATTTACATCTTGATTAAAAAAGAAAAATATGGTACAATAGATACCGTAAATAATCATGAGAAGTAAAGCGCTCCGGGGCAGCCGCAGTTATTGCGGAGTGACAGAGGGAGTTTATCACGATTTGCTTCGGCTTAAGAAAGAACATACAACAGGAGAAACACAAACATGAGAATAAAAGCACTGTCAGGCATAGCTGACATAATAGGCGAGCATAAGGGACAGGCGAAAAAAATATGGATGCTGGGCGTAAATGACCTTATAAAAAAGTATAAGGGAGCAGTAATGGGTCCTTTGTGGGCGATAATAAAGCCTTCCTTTACATTGTTTATACTCTGGTTCGCTTTTGAGGTGGGAATACGAGGCTCCGGCATGGTCAGCGGTTATCCCAGATTCATATTTATGCTGTCGGGATATGTACCCTGGTTTTTCATTAGTGAGACTATAGTGGGCGGTTCACGCTCTATACGGCAAAACAGTCAGTTTGTGACCAAGCTGTCCTTTCCCGTGTCAAACATAATGACATTCTGCACTATGGCTTCTCTTATCATACATCTGGGAATGTGTGTGATAATGTATGTGATATTATTGTTTGCCGGATACGGACCCAGTATATATAACCTGCAGTTTTTCTATTATATGCCGCTGATGTATGTTTTTTTCCTGGTGCTGGCATGGACCACCGCACCGCTGAGTGCCTTCAGCCGTGACTTTGAAAATCTGATAAATGCTGTGATCACAGGTCTTTTCTGGCTTTCGGGCATATTCTGGGACACATATGACATAAAAAATCCCGTGATACGTACTATCATGTATTTCAATCCTATCAATTATTTCATAAACGGATACAGGAAATCATTTCTGTATGACACGTTTATATTTTACAGCAATTACACCAAGGAGCTGGTGATATTTTACGGAGAATTTGCATTGCTGATACTTATAGGCGGATATTTCTATAACAAGCTGAGGAAGATATTGCCTGATATACTGTAAAGGCAATACCGCACAAAGATTGTGCGTCAGATGCGAAGTCAGATTTTTCGTTAGATTGTACAAAATCGATGCAGGCATACTG
>CACZQG010000379.1 GCA_902783235.1 uncultured Ruminococcus sp. | reverse complement strand
ATCTTCTGTATCTGCGGACACTCTCTGATAAGCTTTTCCTTCATGTCTTGAATGTACTTGTTGTCTTTCATCGGTTTCACCTCTTTTAATTATAATAAACGGGGTATCCCCGTATTTCATCAGTTGAAAATGTAAGTGCCGTCCTTGCACTTGAATACGTATACCTTTACATCCGGATTTGTGTAGCTGCTGCCGTTTGCCTCGGAGGAGACATTGATGGTAAGGGCGTATGCGTTTTCAATAGTGCTTGTGAAGGTGTCGGATTTTTTGTTGTCGGCATATGTCTGATCCATGAGGCGTATTATCTCACCTGTCTGGGTATCCTCATCCTTGCTTTTAAGATCGCTGACTTCAAGATATGTATACTTGAAGTCGCCGCCGACATTGTTTTCCTCGTTCGCCTTTATGCCTTTGAGGTAATCGGCGGTGCTCTGACCGCTGTTGTTTTCCACAAAGCTCAGGTAATCCGGATTTGATACGCTTTTGAAAAGGGCTTCATCCTCTGTTTGTACAGCGTAGAAGTAATCGGATACCATCATCATTATATCGTCATCTATAAAACGCCTGTCGAAGCATACGGGAATTTTACCGCTTTTGACTTCCTTCATAGTGGAGCCGTAGGGCATATCTGCCTCATCCATATCCTCCACACTGCCGCCGATAAGATCTCCGCTGACACTGCTGTTATCATCGCCGCAGCCTGAAAAAGCTCCCATAAGAGCGGTACAGGCAAGAATTGATGCTATTATTTTTTTCATAAAAAACCTTCACTTCCCATAATATTTTTATCTCTATTATAAGAGTATCACAAATTCGCCTTAAAGTCAATAAATATTTTAAAAATAGATTGATTTTTTTTGGGATTTGCTGTATAATATAAGAGTAAGAGTGCCGCAAGGCAATAATATTATTAGGAGGACATAATTCTATGTTAGTTTCAGCTAAGGAAATGCTCAACAAGGCAAGAGAAGGCAAGTACGCAGTAGGTCAGTTCAACATCAATAACCTTGAATGGACTAAGGCTATCCTGCTTACAGCTCAGGAAAACAATTCACCTGTTATTTTGGGTGTATCCGAGGGTGCAGGCAAGTATATGTGCGGCTATAAGACAGTAGTCGGCATGGTAAAGGGTATGCTGGAGGAGCTGAATATTACTGTTCCTGTTGCTCTTCACCTTGACCACGGTTCCTTCGAGGGCGCTAAGAAGTGCATCGAGGCAGGCTTCTCATCAGTAATGTTCGATGGTTCACACTATCCCATCGAAGAGAACATTGCCAAGACAAAAGAGCTGGTAGCTACCTGTAATAACCTGGGTCTTTCTCTGGAAGCAGAGGTCGGCTCTATCGGCGGTGAAGAGGATGGCGTTATCGGTGCAGGCGAGTGTGCAGATCCCGATGAATGCAAGCAGATCGCTGATCTGGGTGTAACAATGCTGGCTGCCGGTATAGGCAATATTCACGGTAAGTACCCTGAAAACTGGGCAGGTCTTTCCTTTGAGACTCTTGAGGCAGTAAAGGCTAAGGTAGGCGATATGCCTCTGGTTCTCCACGGCGGTACAGGTATCCCCGAGGATATGATAAAGAAGGCTATCTCACTGGGCGTTGCTAAGATCAATGTTAATACAGAGTGCCAGCTTTCATTCCAGGCTGCTACAAGAAAGTATATTGAAGAAGGCAAGGATCAGCAGGGCAAGGGCTTTGACCCCAGAAAGCTTCTGGCTCCCGGCTTTGAGGCTATCAAGGCTACTGTTAAGGAAAAGATGGAGCTGTTCGGTTCTATCAATAAGGCGTGAGTCCTGTATAAATAGCGAATATTTTATAAAGACCGTTCCGGATCTATGGAACGGTCTTTTATTATTTGTCCGATTAAATGTTAAAGAATTTTACGATGAATATGCCTGAGGGCTTTAGGATATGCTCTTAAATCAGGTGCAAAAATATTCATTTATCAGAAACCGAATCTGTAAAAGCTCTTATAATAGTTATAAAATTCATTTTATGTTTCGAGGGGCAGCGGCGGTACAGTGAAATGAGCGTATCAAGCTCGGCTTTGTCCTCTTGTTCGCCTAAAAGTATATAATCTATGTTCATACAGAGTATATCTGACATTTTGACAAGTGTGGAGAGAGACATTCCTTTGACACCAAGCTCTATGTCAGAGCAAAATTTGGTAGATACTTCAAGCTTTTCGGCTAATTGCTCTCTTGTCAACCCTAAAAGTTCTCTTTGACGACGTATTCTTTCACCCATGAGTTTATAGTTGATTGATCTCATATAAATGATCCTTCCGCAAAATGGCTTAAATAAATGCTCTAATATAATTTTAACCATATTTTTGGGCAATATAAATAAACTATAAAAGTTGATAGAAAGTAACTTTTTAGGGTGTAAGGTGTTTAATAGAAAAGCAAACTGCCGATATATACTATGAAAGCTATTTTTCAGATACAAAAGATACAAAGAGGTGGTTTTATGGCAAACAAGATAGGCAACTATGGCAGTGCCCTTGCGAGATATTATGCTGATCTCTCAAATGAGAGAAAGTCTGCTAAGGCACAGAAAAAAGAAAAAGGTACTGACAGCTCTGCACAAATAAAAAGTGCATCAGATGAGCTGAAGCACCTGCAGGACAAATTTAAAGGCTACAGCATTGTTTCTGCTGATTACAGACAGGGTATGCAGTACGGCAAAAGCAGTACTACAAACGTAGCTATTTCGCCGTCTTTTTTAAAGAAAATGGCGGATGACCCCGAATTGCAGGCAAAATACGAAAAAGAGATAGCAAGTATGGCAGAGCTTGACAGGGAAAATGTTAAGACCCATGCTGCAAGCGGCTCACGAATAAGAAAGCAAGGCTGGGCTATCGACAAGGATGGCGGCATCAGTAAGTGGAGCGTGGGCACGAGAAATACATCAAGCAAGCGTTATTCACTCCTTGACGTAATGTCCGGAAATAATAGCAGTCGAAAGAAAAGTACACAGAACAGTATATTCTCGGCAATGACTTCATCGACCGGCAGACGTACTTCGACTGCTGCTAAGAAATTTGCGCTTAAATATGGTCTGTCAGGTACATCGTCAAGTGATATTTCAGATAAGCTTGCGGAGATAAGGAAAAGTCTGAATTTAAAGATTTGAGGTGAGTATTATGCCTTTAAACATCAATAACAGCAATGGTTACAACAAGTATATCTCATCGGTGGCTAAAATGCTTACTATAAAAAATGATGAAGAAAAAACCGATAAGATAGTTCCCGAAAGTGAAGAACGTACAGACACCATAACTATTTCCGATGAAGCAAGAGCGGCACAGATAAGCGAACAGACAGCCGAAGCTGAGGAAACAAACGAGGAACACGAAGTGACTGAGGGCAAGACCACTGTTACGTTCAATGCCGAAAAACGTGCACGGCAGCTTGCAGCGGCTAAAAACGCTGATGAAGTCAGAGTAGTGCTGGCACTTTTGAGTGAGGATCTGTCTGACTGTGAAGCCGGTTTGAAAACAGGCGGATGTGATGAAGAGGAAGTAGAAAAGGTAAAGCGCATGATAGCACGGGCAAAAGAAAGATTGAGCCAGGTTTCCGATCAACCTGAAAAAGAAGATGAAAATACATTTGATGCTTTTGATATAGCAATGCTTATGTAAAAAAAATGGCACTTCCGTGGGAAGTGTCTTTTTTAGGCTTGTCGGATATGAAAACATTATCATGAGGAGCAAAGCTCGCTGCAACAGCTACAGTCTTTGAAGCACGATCAAGCAGGCTTATACCTCTCTTTGCACTGACTAAAAAAACAGCACCGCTTTCGCAGTGCCGTCTGATATCACATATTATCCCAGTCCTTATCGGGTTTGCTGGATGCAAGAAATCTTGCGATAAAAGCCGCATCACGGATGTTCAGCCTTCCATCGTTATTTGCATCAGCCATAGCACCGCCAAGGGATGTGGCAAATTCCGGCATAAAATTCTTGTTTACCACCGTTTTGGACAGAAACATAGCTACAAGAGCTGCATCACGGACATTTACCTTTTCATCACAATTGGCATCACCACGAAGACCGACACCGATGGGTATGCTGTCGATAATGCCTACCTCGCTGTCTTCAGCTACCATGTTGACGGTATATTCCATATCGTCTTTTCTTATATGCTCACTTGCCATAGCAGTAATGCAAAGCGTTGCGGCACAAAGTGCTAAAGCACTGAGAAGCATTGCAATGCTTCTTTTTGTGATACATTTTGTTTTCATTACCTTCAACCTTTCAACTTTTCAAAAAAGCTTGATTTTCTCATATACATATTAATATAATATCATTTTATCGGCAAAATGTCAAGAGAAATGGAAAATAATTCTGATTTGTCATAATTTGTCATTATTTCAGAAGATGATCTTTAAGGCAACACCACACAAAGACCGCTTGGAAGCTTTGCACGTCATCCGCCAGTGTTTCACCAAATCTTTGATTTGGATAGAAACACAAGTGCCCTTGGGGTATGCTTGCAGATTTT
>CACZQG010000378.1 GCA_902783235.1 uncultured Ruminococcus sp. | reverse complement strand
TACGCCAGTATGCCTGCATCGATTTTGTACAATCTAACAAAAAATCTGACTTCGCATCTGACGCACAATCTTTGTGCGGTATTGCCTATGATTTTTTTGCAAGACTTGCTGCCAGCGAAGCCGCATCACGGATATTTATGCTTCCGTCACGGTTGTAGTCTGCTGCCGGGGAAAGCTCATCACTTTTTGAGACTGAAAGCTTTGAAGCGATGAGAGCCGCATCACGGATGTTTACAGCTCCGTCGTTATTGGCATCGCCCCAAAGGATAGCAGGCTCTGTTGTGGGAGGCTCTGTAGGCTTTACAATATGAGGGAATACCATATCGTATTTTCTGGTATGTCCTTCTGTTGTTACCGAGAGCTGAGGCTGGGCAAGCTCCTTGTCGGTAAGAGACACGGTTATCTGACAGTTGGTGTCATATCCGCTTACATCCTTGTCGGTAACGATAAGATCAGTAGTAGTAAACAGTATATCTTCGGGATCATCCGAGCCGATATACTTGTGAACGCCCACCATGATATCATAATAGCCGTCGTATTCCTGCTTTTCAATATTGTAATTATTGCATTCAAGATTCATGACCGCAAGACAGTCATCATATACATCGCTTGCTTTGACAATAGTGTCATATACTGTATATCCGTCATCACCGGTCTCAGGTGTATGCTTGATAATTTTTATGTATATGTCCGCATCGGGCAGTATGTTCACACTTACCTTGCCGCACAGCTGATCGTATTGGACCGCCGAAGGCTTTATTTCTCTTTCAACTATCTCAGTATCCTGAGCGTATACGGCATTTACGGTAAATACTGCTGCCGCTGTGAGAAAGGCGGTAAGAAGCCCTGTTATTCTTTTTAAAGACATGATATATATTCCCCTTTTATTGATGTCCAAATTAAATCTTGCCAACAATACTTGCCAGACAGAAAATTTCTTTGCCTTCGTCTTTTTGGCGATCTTTAATTGGTGAAGCGATATTATTGACAAATTTTAAAAATAGGTATACAATAAAATAAATGATTTTTATTGCAAATTCGTTGTTTTTTCACGGCTTGCTGAAATAGGAGCTGATGATCCGTTTCAGTGCAGTCTGTGAAAGCATTTACAGGAAAGGAAGAAAAAAATGATAATAGATATGCATACCCATGCTTTTTCCGAAAAGATAGCCGCAAGAGCAATGGCATCCCTGTCAGCAACAGCAGGTAAAGCCCCCTGTACCGATGGTACGCTGAAAGGGACACTTGAATGCATGGACAAAGCCGGTGTTCATAAGGCGGCAGTACTCAGCATCGCTACCAAGCCCTCCCAGGAGAGTGTAGTCAATGCCTGGGCTGAGTCTGTAAGATCCGAGAGGGTGCTGCCCTTTGGAAGCGTCCATCCCGATTCGGAAAACGCAGTTCCCATGCTGGAACGCATTAAAAGCTCCGGACTTTACGGTATAAAGCTGCATCCCGATTATCAGGGCTTTTATGTTGATGACAGAAAAGCCTATCCCATATATGAAAGGTGCAGCGAGCTGTCTCTTCCCATAATATTCCATGCAGGATTTGATCCTCTCTGCCCTGATACCATACACGGCAGTCCGCAGGCTTACAGACGTATCCATCATGATTTTCCCCACCTGAAAATGATAGCAGCTCACATGGGCGGAATGTACCGCTGGGAGCAGGTGGAAAGATATCTTGCAGGTCTG
Organism: uncultured Ruminococcus sp.; assembly: GCA_902783235.1. Lineage (GTDB taxonomy): Bacteria > Bacillota > Clostridia > Oscillospirales > Ruminococcaceae > Porcipelethomonas. The sequence goes on along the minus strand of CACZQG010000378.1, from coordinate 5,228 downwards.
GACGGCGAGATATATTTTGACCTTGCCTTTACCGCAGGGGAGATAGGTGAGAACATACTGCATCGTATAATTAACAAGCATGGCACCGAAAGGCTCCTTATGGCAAGTGATTGCCCCTGGGATGATCCTGCAAATGAGATAGCCATGATAGAAGGACTGGATATACCCGACAGTGCGAAGGAAAACATTCTGGGTAAAAATGCCGCAAGACTTCTGGGGATATGATCCGTCTCAGAAGTCTCCCGAGGTATCTGTCATAAGCTTGAATTCAATGGTGAAGTAGCTTATTTTCTTTTCCTTATCTATCCTTGCACATTCGGCTTTTACAGTATCCCCGCCCTTTTTGCCGCTTATGGCTTTTGCCAGGGAGTCATAATCATTAAGTGCCTGACCATCCATAGTCAGCATAAAATCTCCCGGCTTCAGCTCGGTGTTTGCAATGTCACAGTCATCGGATATTTTTTCAATGCGAAGAGAATTTTTCAGCTCATCGGGAAGCTCAAATCCGTAGCTGTCTTTGAATTTCATAGCAGCATAAGGCGTATTGGCTGATTCAAAGTTTATGCCGATACGGACACGTCCGCTTACATAGCCCTGGGTTATAAGCTCCTCTATTATGGGCTTGGCATCATTTATGGTAATGGCGAACCCCAGTCCCTCACTGGAAGCGGAAGCATATTTTGAAGATACTATGCCTATTACCTGACCATACATATTGACCAGTGCCCCTCCGGAGTTTCCGGGACTTATGGCTGCATCTGTCTGTATGCAGTTCATGAGGAAGCCTGTGGAATCGCCTCTTACCTTTCTGTCCAATCCGGACACTATTCCGTTTGTGATCGAGCCTGCAAGTCCTGCCGGATTGCCGATGGCTACAACAGGTTCCCCCTGTATGACCTCATCGGAATTGCCCAGCTCTGCCGGGATAAGATCACGGGCTTCTATTTTTATAACAGAAATATCTGTTTTTGAGTCACGTCCGGTGATCTTAGCGTCATATACCTTTCCGTCACTGGTCTTTACGGCGTATTTGGTCATGCCGTCGATAATATGGGTATTTGTGACTATGTAGCCGTCATTGCTTATTATAATACCCGACCCCCCGGCAGCGGAAACGCCGGAGGACTGATCCTTATAAGCCATTATTTCCACGACCTGAGGGCGAATATACTGAGCCACTCCTTCAACGGTATATCTTCCGTTTTCGTCCCGAAGCTCACTGTTGTCCACAGGTCGGTGCCTGGTATCCAGCACAAAGGAGGAACGTTTATCCTCACGCACATTGCCGCTTGCCTGTATATCAGTTACTATACAGTAAACGGAAAAGGCTGTGACCGCAGTAAATATACCCCCGGTAAAAACTGTGAGCAGTACCTTGTTTATGCTGCGGTGCTTTTTTTTGTTCCTTTTTCCGCCGTTATATTCAATGGACATAAGTTCATTTTCTATGTCGGAAACCTGCGGTGGGATAGTGTCAAAGTCTGTGCTTTCGTCAGCGGGGAAAGCGTCATCAGTATTATTATTGATCTCGTCCCCGGCTGTATCAGGCAGGGCATTAGTTATTTCTTCATCATTTGGAAAAAGCTTATTTTCATAATCCATGCTGTACTACTCACTCTCGAATTTATATCCTACACCCCATACAGTTTTGAGATGCCACTTATCGGAGGCTCCCTCTATTTTTTCACGGAGCCTTTTTATATGAACATCTATAGTTCGTGAATCACCGTAGTATTCAAATCCCCATACCTCATCCAACAGCTGATCTCTTGTATATACTCTGTTGGGATTGGAAGCCAGAAAGAAAAGAAGCTCCAGCTCCTTGGGAGGGGTATCCACGGTTTTTCCCTTTACGGTCAGTTCGTACTTGGTAAGGTCAACTCGTATACCCTCATAATATATGACCTTGCGGTCTTTTTTTTCTTTGGAAGCTTTAAGACGATTAAGCGCTGCATTCACTCTTGCCACGACCTCTCTTATATCAAACGGTTTGACTATATAGTCATCAGCTCCCAGCTCAAAGCCCAGTATCTTATCAAAGATCTCGGATTTTGAGGTGATAAAAATAATATATGTACCGGAGCTTTTTTTGCGTATTTCACGGCATATCTGCCACCCATCCATATCCGGAAGCTCAACTTCCAGCAGGACTACACAGGGGTGCAGCTCGTTATAGCAGATCATTGCATCTTCACCGCTGTTGGCAATGGTTACTTGAATCTCCTCGTTTTCAAGATGCTTTTTTAAAATTTTGCAGCTTTGTTCTTCATTATCAATTACCAGGATCCTATCCAATTTAATCCACCCGTCATTTAATAGAATTAAGCCACTACCGTATTACGCATCATTGTTTCCCAAACGGATCTTGAAGTTAAGGCAATACCGCACAAAGCTTTCAAGCGGTCTTTGTGCGGTGTTGCCTTAATATTTACGGCGTTTCATCGGGTATTGATACAGATGGAAACGCTAATTCCCCGGGGCATATACTTCGCACAGTTTTTTAGTATCAAGGCAATACCTCACAAAGAACAAGGGTCAGATGTGACCTCTATTGCCGGATCCGACAATATCAATGCGGCCAACCGGTTGATCGCACTGATCCTTTGAAATACGACAAAAATATGAAAGATTGTCAGGAGCTCTATATGTGATGCTGCCTTGATCGGGATACCAATGTCATGCTGGAGCGAAAAACTATCTCCATCACTTCCGGCTGTGAGGATAAGCTTCCGTGTATCAGCAAGCCGCCCTGAATATCAGGATCGGGCGGTATTTATACGGTGTTGCTTTTGCGCAACAGTTGTCTTGATAATAACCGTGTCGCAGGGAGATCTGAGTCAGCTTATCACCCTGCGCTCGATGTTAAAACCTGTTACATCTTTATATTAACAAATTTACAGCAAAATGTCAATGAATTTGGCATAATTAAATCAGAAAAATAATAGTTATTCGACAAAATTCGACAAATCTGTATCGCTTTAGTCATATAAACAGACTAAAAAAGTACTGATTTGTAAAAATCTTACAAACCAGCATCTGTAACATTAATATCTGATCAAAAGAATTAAAAAGAACGCTTTTTGAAAAAAGCTTGGCAAAAACTTTTAACTTCGCTCGCAGGTTCGGAGTAATTGCAGCTATGAGCACGAAGAGCAGCTGAAGGAGGGATTTATATATGGCTCAGGTTTAGTCTGATGTATACGCAAAAAATGTCAGCCAAAAAAGGGCTGACATTTTTTTATTCTGCTATTTCCTTTTATCGGGGCTTAGTTATTCTGTCTGCCCTCATTCGTTTACCAGCGGATCCGCCGTCCTTATGTAATGAAAAAGATATTGCTGAGCGATCCCCTGTATCCCCTTTGTGCATTCGGGCAGCCCGTTGGGGTAGTATTTCTCCATAACACGCTTTATCCATACATCCCGGGGAAAAGCCTCTGTTCTGTATGCGCCGAAAAGCAGCACACATTCAGCCACCTTGGGACCCACTCCTTTTATAGTCATAAGAGCTTTTCTTGCATCATCTATGGGCATATTCCGTATGATCCGGGGAGAAAACTCCTCCGAATTCATTTTGGATACTGCGTCCACCAGATATTTTGCCCGAAAGCCCGATCTGAGATATGCCAGGCTTTCCACGGTTTCATTTGCCATAAGAGAGGCAGTTGGGAAGCCGCCGTAGTTTTGGCACAGTCTTGAAATTATCCCCTTTATACGGGGAATGTTGTTGTTCTGTGAAATAATGAAGGATATAAGACATTCATTGAAGTCCTGCTTTAAAAGTCTGATCCCGCCTGCATAGCTGCAAGCCTTTGACAGCGTTTCGTCCTGGGAAAGTCTTTTCTTTATTTCCCCGTAATCTGTATCAAGATCGAAATATTCTCGCCATATATTTTCAAATTCCGGGGGATCGGTGTTGTGGAATATAAATGTGTTTCCCTGCTGAGAGACAGTAAGAGGGTGATTCAGATAAAAGCCGGTATAGGTCTTGTCATAAAGGCTTTCTGTTTTTTCCCAGCGAAAAGCCTGACCGCAGTCCAGTGTCTCGTCCAGATCCAGATCATCCTGTATAAAGATGGTATTTCCGTCTTTGTAGTCGATATCCATGCTTATCCCTCGCCGCGAGCATATTTAATAAATGTTTCCGTTGCTTTTTTTACATCCAGACCCTTGGATTTTTTATAGCAGCTCTTTATATCCTTTTCAAGCTCGAATTTCTTTTCCGTCATGAATGAAAGAGAACCGGATGCTACAAGATAGCTTTCTCCGTTTTCACCGTTGACAACTAAAAGAGCTGTATCGGAATCCTTTTCAAAGAAGGAATTGAAACGGTTTTTGGCAAATTTTTCTATTGTCTCGCTGCCGGTACCCAGTACATAGTAAAGATTCAGCGTGTTTTCGCCGGAAGCATCCTTTAGCAGCTCATTGCATTCCGTGACGGTATCCTTGTCCAGCGTATGAGAACGGTCACTGATATATTCGGGCATGGCAAGCTCTGCTTCCTCCAGTACTCTTTCGGCAGCAGTGACATATTCCTCCATAGCCAGCATGGGGGAGATTATGGGAAAGAGCATATCCACTCTGTCGTCGGTTATGTATTCCGCAGGATATCCGGTGCGGTAAAAGTAATCCTCATTGGTATCATTATTAATGAGAAACAGTATCCCGTCCCCTTTAAAATTGTCATCATATATCTTCTGAGCGTATTCATCAGGCGAAAGATCTCCAAGATCCTCGGTAAGTGCAACGGCGGCATTCATTTTAAATGCCTTTGCAAACCATGCAGTATAGGAATTCAGATTATCGTATTCACCGTCAGTAAGTATATTATCGTCATCAAAAACAAATTTTCCGTCGGTCTCTATGGAACGCTCCCGCACCTTTAGATCCTCGGATATACTGTCTTCAGGCTGAGCATTTTCCACCGGAGAGCCATTGGAGATCTCATCGGCTGCTTTATTTCCTTTGCCTGTATCACTGCACCCTGCAGATGCAGCAGTAAGAGCTGACAAAATGCCGGCTAAAAGTATCTTTTTCATGTTATTCTCCGTTAGTTCACGTTTTTTCATATATATAGTATATAATTTTTGATGGAAAATGTCAAGCCGCAATGAAACACGGAAATCAATTTTAGTAAACGATTAGTAATAAACTATGAATTACTTAAATATAAAAGTTTAGGTCAAGCCTTTTCAAAGGCTTGCGGTGTCCAGAGGCAGAGCCTCGGTCGC